>NZ_JBBMQZ010000011.1:0-140651 GCF_038900275.1 Pseudoalteromonas sp. AS71
TCGACTTGCATGTGTTAGGCCTGCCGCCAGCGTTCAATCTGAGCCATGATCAAACTCTTCAATTAAAAAGTTTTATGTCTTTCGACAGCTCAATGAATTCTGAATTTATTTTAATATCTTTCGATATTGAATTGACTGTGCCGAAGCAACTTATAAATAAGTTACTTCTGTTGGTCACTCAGTTTTCAATTGAGACTCTAATTTGTTTGCCTCGCTACTTGCTCAATAAAGAAAGAAGTAGGTTGGCTGTTAGAACTCAATCTGTACGAGTGCCCACACAGATGATTGCTTTATATTGTTAAAGAACGTTGCGATTAAAGTTAAACTTTATCTCGCTAGGGCTGCGTATATTACGCTTTCCTATTTTTTTGTCAACACTTAAATTTAAACTTTCTAAAAAGATTAAATCTAAGTTTTACTTAACACACTGAGTAGTTCCTGCCTTGCTATGCGTTGGCGTTTCCCGTCTCAGTGGGGTCGCATTATAGGGAGATCCGAAAACAGATCAACCCTTTTTTGAAGAAAACTTGAAATAATGTGCTGTTCGCACATATTTACATCGAAATGGTTACTTTAAACACTAAAAAGGCCCTGATGGGCCTTTTTAATTAGTTTACTATGAGCTTCCACCCAAGTTTACCTTGCTGTTTAGACTCTTGTTGTAGCTCGCTAGCCATTAATGGATGATCTTTTAACCAGTTACTTTCAAACTTAAGGTCTAACACTTCATTTTTAGCTGTTAACTCAAACTTAGGCAGTACATCATCTTGTCTGCGCATTGATAAGATGACTGCTATTCGTAGTAATCTCACTATATATTGCGCTAATAGACTATTTACGCCGAGTGAATTAAAACAGTCTTTTGGAAAATCAGAACGATGCGCATCCGCTACCGCTACTATTAATTTATGCTCTGACTGTGAAAAACCAGGCATATCAGTATTTTCCAAAATATAAGCGGTGTGTTTATGGTACTGCTTATATTCTATTAGTAATCCAATCTCATGAAGCTGCGCTACCGCTTTTAATAGTGGTAACCCATTTAAACTTTCAATTGGCCAATCTTTATCAATACTTATCGTTAACTGCATAGCCAAGCTTGAAACTCGACACGCTTGTTTTTGATCAACGTGATAACGACTCATAAACCCATCAACTGTGCGTTTACGAATGTCGTTATTATGAAACTCCGGAACCATGCTATATAAAACACCTTCACGCAGTGCTCCACCCGCCAATCCCATTTTTTCTATTTCAAGAGATTCAAATAGTGCGATTAAGATTGCGAGTCCTGATACAAATACCAGTCGACGGTCTTCACTTAATCCAGGAAGGTCTAGCGCTGCAATGGTGCTAAATGCAATTGCTTGCTCTTTTATAGTGTTGAGCTTTTCAAGCGTGAGTAAATCGTCAAGATTTTGAGCGACCATAATTTCTTGAATTGCTTGCACTGTGCCAGAAGCACCAGATGCAATTTGCCATCCCGCTGTTTTATATTCTGGAGAAATTTCATCAATGACTGTACGAGCTGCCTTTATAGCTGCGTTAAAGTTACCCTTACTTAATTGGCAGTCTTTAAAGTAGCGTTCAAGATAGGTAACACACCCCATATTGAGGCTTTTGTAATGTAAGGCATCAAATGCTTTACCAATTACAACTTCGGTACTTGCACCACCAATATCAATAACAAGCTGTTTGCCAGTACAAGATGAAGTATGAGCAACACCTTTATAAATTGTGCGCGCTTCTAATTCTCCGCTAATAACATTAATGCTATGGCCAAGAATCTTTTCTGCATGGTTTTTGAATACTTCGGCGTTAGTTGCCAACCTTAAGGTAGCTGTTGCTACTATGGTGATGTTTTTATCTGGGATATCTTGTAGACGCTCAGCAAAAAGGGCAAGGCATTCCCAGCCTCGCTGCATTGCTTCAGTGCTCAATACGTTATCTTTATCAAGCCCTGCGGCTAATCGGACTTTGCGTTTAACACGTCCAATTGTTTGTAGACCGCCAGCAATTGATTTGGCTATAAGCATATGAAAGCTATTTGAGCCCAAATCAATAACTGCGTATACATTTTTTTGCGGTTTAAGTTGCCCCACCGTTCAAAAACCTCTAGTTACTACTACTTATACAAACGGTCGCTTACGACCGTCCTTTTTGGTAACTATTATTTGGGCGACGTCCGCTGTTATTACTACGGTTACGTGGACCATTTGAATAGTTGCGCTTTCTTTGAATAATAGGCTGAGTTAAATCATCTAGCAATGCTGTTTTATCATAATGAGATAAAGGAATGCTGTGCTCTATATATTCTTCAATTTCATGCAAGTTATAAGCATATTGCTCACACGCAAAACTGATTGCGTGGCCTGATGCACCGGCGCGGCCAGTTCGGCCGATACGGTGAACATAATCTTCACAATCGTCAGGTAAATCAAAGTTAAATACATGACTTACTTCTGGAATATGAAGACCACGCGCAGCAACATCTGTAGCAACTAAAAAGTCTAAGTCGCCCTTGCTAAACTGCGCTAATATAGTTTGGCGTTTTTTCTGGTTAACATCACCAGTAAGCATGCCTACACGATGACCGTCTGACTTAAGCCAAGCATAAACAGTTTCACAACTGTGCTTAGTATTTGCAAACACGATTGCTTTCTCTGGCCATTCTTCTTCAATTAAGGTTAACAACAGCTTAATTTTATCTTCTTGCGAAGGATGAAATAGCTCTTCTTGAATACGTTTACCCGTTTTAACGTCAGGTTCAATTTGAACATGCTCTGGGTTTGTCATGTGCTCAAAAGCTAATTCTTGTACGCGATATGATAATGTGGCAGAAAATAATAAGTTTAAACGCTTTGATGTATCTGGCATACGATCGAACATATAGCGAATATCTTTGATAAAACCTAAATCGAACATACGATCAGCTTCGTCAAGCACGACTACCTCAATTTCATTAAGGGTGTAACAGCCTTGCTTATACAGATCAATTAGACGACCTGTAGTACCAATTAAAATATCAACGCCTTTTTCTAGTTGTGCACGTTGTTTTTCGTAATCTTCGCCACCATATACTAAACCTAAGTTAAGATTACAGTGCGGCGCTAAAATTTTAGCATCTTTGTGTATCTGAATCGCAAGCTCCCGAGTAGGGGCCATGATCAGGGCTCTTGGATGTTTACTAGGTGCTTTGCTAGATTGTAATAACCGATGGCACGTGGCAGTTAAAAATGCCAACGTTTTGCCTGTACCAGTTTGAGCTTGGCCCGCGATATCGCGTCCATCACAAATAAAAGGTAGGCATTTTGCTTGAATAGGTGTGCAATATTCAAACCCATTCTCGGTTAAACCGGCAACCACTTCCGGTGCGATAGCAAAGTCTGAAAACTTTTTATCGGTTAAATGTGTCTTAGTCATAGCGTTTAAGCATAACGTTTAAACTTGCAATAAGAAACAAGAGTGTTTAAATACGCACTAAATATTTCGCCTAACTAAATCGGAGAGCGCAATGAGCGAGAAAATAATCCAAATTACTGACGATAGCTTTGAAGCTGACGTATTACAATCAGACAAACCAGTACTAGTAGATTTCTGGGCTGAATGGTGTGGACCTTGTAAAATGATCGCCCCTATTCTTCACGAAGTTGCTGATGAATACGACAGCCGTGTGACTGTTGCTAAATTAAATATCGACCAAAATGCTGGCACACCACCAAAATTTGGTATTCGTGGTATTCCTACTTTACTTCTTTTTAAAGATGGCCAAGTAGCTGCAACGAAAGTAGGTGCTCTTTCAAAAACTCAACTTATCGAGTTTTTAGAAAACAACATCTAACTGTAAGCTAGAACAATAAAAAGGGCTTTTTGCCCTTTTTTAAATTTATTTTGTATAAAGACTGGACGCTTTGCCAGTGAACTGCTAGTTTATAAAGCCAACTAATCCTTAGTTATATTCAACAAACCTCACTCAACGATCAAAGCGATTTTGAGTATGACAACTGTAATAAAGAACCCACCAATATGCATTTACGCGAATTAAAAGACAAGTCCATTAAAGAGCTTGTAGACTTAGCTGAGTCCATGGGGCTCGAAAACGTAGCCCGCTTAAGAAAGCAAGATATCATTTTTGCCATTCTTAAATCCCATGCCAAAGGCGGAGAGAATATCTTCGGCGGCGGTGTATTAGAGATTTTACAAGATGGTTTCGGCTTCTTAAGATCATCAGAAGCCTCTTACTTAGCTGGCCCAGATGACATTTATGTTTCACCTAGCCAAATTCGCCGTTTCAGCATGCGTACTGGCGATTCAATTTCAGGTCTTATTCGTCCACCTAAAGACGGTGAACGTTACTTTGCTTTACTTAAAGTAAATGAAGTTAACTTTGATAAACCTGAAAACTCTCGAACTAAAATTCTTTTTGAAAACCTTACTCCATTACATGCAAACGAACGTTTTCGCATGGAACGTGGTAACGGCAGTAAAGAAGATATTACAGCCCGTGTACTTGATTTAGCATCTCCTATTGGCCGCGGCCAACGTGGTTTGTTAGTAGCTCCGCCAAAAGCGGGTAAAACAATGCTGCTTCAAAATATTGCACAATCAATTACGCACAATCATCCTGATGTAACATTAATGGTTTTACTTATTGATGAACGTCCGGAAGAAGTAACAGAGATGCAACGCCTAGTTAAAGGTGAAGTTATTGCATCAACGTTCGATGAGCCAGCTTCTCGTCACGTACAAGTTGCCGAAATGGTTATCGAAAAAGCAAAACGCCTAGTTGAACATAAAAAAGATGTTGTTATCTTATTGGATTCAATCACTCGTTTAGCACGTGCTTATAACACCGTTATTCCTTCATCAGGTAAAGTACTTACTGGTGGTGTTGACGCTAACGCATTACATAAACCTAAGCGCTTCTTTGGTGCTGCACGTAACGTTGAGGAAGGTGGTAGCTTAACAATCATAGCTACAGCTCTTATCGATACTGGCTCTAAAATGGATGAAGTTATCTACGAAGAGTTTAAAGGTACTGGTAACATGGAACTTCACCTTAACCGTAAAATTGCGGAAAGACGTGTATTCCCAGCTATCGACTTTAACCGCTCAGGTACTCGTCGTGAAGAATTACTAACAAAACCAGATGAACTTCAAAAGCTTTGGATTTTACGTAAAATTGTTCATGACATGTCAGAAATTGATGCAATGGAATTCTTAATCGATAAACTATCGATGAGCAAAACCAATGATGAATTTTTTGATTCGATGAGACGCCAATAAAAGCGTTTTAATTGAATAAAAAAAGCGCCTAAGGCGCTTTTTTTGTGTCTGGATTAAATACAGTTTAACTCTCATTATACTTTTTAAGTACACTCTGCAGTGTATCAACGAGCGCTTTAAAATCATTTGCACTGCTTTTTTGGGTTCTGTGTAGAAGTGCTCTGTCTAAATTTTTAGCCGATTGCGCAATTTCATCCAAACCAAACATTTGTGCAGCCCCTAAAATGCGATGGCTATCTTTTTGTAGCGCACCTAAATCTTCGCTTATAAAATGCTGGGTAATCGTTTCACTCTCCAAAGCAAAGCTCTGCTTGAAACTAATCACAAGATCGCTCATATCAACTTCATTTTGCTTTATAATTGGTTGATCTTCTGCATTATGTAGGTGATTAGAGAGCGCTTTATAAAATGACTCTTTGTCTATCGGTTTACCTAAGTAACCTGTAAACCCTAACTCTAAGTAACTATCTACTTCATGACTCATAGCATTTGCTGTTAAAGCAAAAATAGGCCGTTCAAAACCACACTGTTTCAATAGTTGGAAAGCAGAACGCCCGTCCATCACTGGCATTTGAATATCGAGTAATACTAAGTCAGGGTATTCTTTTAAGCACTGCTCTACCGCTTGCTCACCATTTTCAACAGCAATAACCTCGAGTCCCATTGAGCGTAAATAGCGGCTTATTAACCTACGATTATCAGGATGATCCTCCGCAAGTAAAACACGACCCGCCAATCGCTTATTTTCCTTAGAAGTACTTTGAGCTTCAATCATGCTTTGCGATTTATTTACTTCTGCGCACGGTAAAAAGAACGAGAACTGACTGCCCTTTTTGTATTCGCTTTGTACGCTAATATAACCGCCCATCATCGCGGCTAATTGTTGTGATAAGCTAAGGCCTAACCCTGTACCACCAAAGCGACGGCTAATGCTGTTATCTGCTTGGCTAAAGCATTCAAAAATAAGCTTTAACTGTTTAGAGCTCATACCAATACCGGTATCTTTTATAATAATAACCAGCCCTTGATCACTCTTATTTAAAGCAATGATGATCTGGCCAGCGTGAGTAAACTTAATAGCATTGGCACATAAGTTTATAAGAATCTGCTTTACGCGAATCAAATCGAGCTTAGTGTAAAACTCATTACCCACTTGATTGTCTAAAATGAGGCGTAAATTTTTTGCTTTTGCTTGAGTGATAAACATTGCATGTACGTCATTTACAAGCTCTACAATATCAAAGCACGAAATATTTAACTCTAACCTATTAGCTTCAATTTTACTTAAATCGAGCACGTCGTTTATTAAGCTTTTTAAATGGTCGCTATGGCGCTGAATTACTCTTAATTCATCTTTAAGTGACTCAGGCTCATATAATTCATTAATTAAAGCATCTGTTTGCCCTAAAATAGCCGTTAGTGGAGTGCGGATTTCGTGGCTAATATTGGCCAAAAACTGGCTTTTAACATCGTTAGCTTCTCTTAGCTCCTGTGCTATTGCCTGTAACTCGGCAGTGCGCTGCGTAACTTGCTCTGTTAACTGCTGCTTAGCGCGTTTTTCTGCGCCACGGCGGTAAAGCGCAATACCAGTTACAACAACCAAAAGTAATAGTAAAAAAGAGAATAAAGTAAGCTGAGAACGCTGCGACATTTTTAGCTCTTGCACACGTCGATCTTGTTTAAGTTTTTCTATCTCTTGGTTTAATTGTGTTGCTTTAAATTGATGCTGAAGTACCGCTAGTGCATTTATAATTGCTGTACTTCTGAGCTTTCGTAGCTCACTAATATATTCTTGTTGCAAGGCCATTGCGCTTGAATAATCGCCTTTACTGGCTTCAAGTAGTGCTTTAGTCCCTAAACCCTCCCTAATTATTCGCTCACTGCCATATTCGTGAGCAAGTGAAATAGCTCTATCTAAACTTATTTTCGCCTCTTCTAAGTTGCCTTTAACAAACTGAATTTTACCAAGCGCATGTAGCGCATTAAGCTCTAAATTATGGTTACCTATTTTAAGCGCATAGTACTCACCTAATTTAGCTTGCTCGTACGCTTCATCTACTTTTTTTAACACTAAATTAGTATTTGCCAAGTTAGTATATTGCGTAGATAACTTATTGTAATCATTGGCTGAAATATAATAACGCAGCGCTAGCTGGTAATAATGAAGTGCTAAGTCAAATTGATTACTCTCCATATGAGCAACACCCATATTGTTGTATACCTGCGCAATACCACTTTTATCATCTAACCGCTGATAAACTTTAAGTACATCTTGATAAAGACTAAATGCACTATCGTAGCGTGATAAGCGTATATAAACGCCTGCTATATTAAGTAATATGTCGGTTTGATCTTGCTCACTACCGTGCGCTTCGTAAATAGCTTTTGCCTTTAAGTAAAACTCTAGGGTATCGCCTAGCTTATTCATATTAAAATAAGCCAAACCAATATTATTTAGTAAATTTGCTTGTTCAAGTAGTTGTTCATTTTTTTCAGCTAATACTAGGGTGCGGGTATATTCACTTATGGCCTTTTGAAATAGGCCTTGATAAAAAAGTGCTACACCTTGCATTTTTATTGCACGAAAGTGCTCGTCAGGAAAGAAAGTATCTGAAGTGTTTTTTTCTAATAATTTAAAATAGTGTAAAGATTCTTTAAAATTATCAGCCGATAACGCACTATTACCTAATGCCGAATAAACAGCGACACGCTCTTTTTTGGAGGCATCTTTATTAGTAAGTAGCATGTTTGCTAATTGTAATTTAGGCTCCCACTGTACTTCGTTTTTGAATTGCTCAAATAAAGAATCAGTATTTTGGGCATAGCCAGGAGCTATTAGTACACAGCATATAGTAAATAAGAGGCATTTTAACTTGCCCAGCATAATTTTAATCCTTCAAACCGTTACTTATATCAGTGTAATCTTTATTGAAGATACACCAACTACTAGGGCCTAAACAATGCTTAACCCACTGATTGATGAGATTTTTGAGCTAATACTAACAAAGCAGGTTTGGCAAGTTCATACTTTAGCAGCAGAACTGACCACCCGTAGCGCTATGACCACTCTCGATAAAAGTCCTGAACGTGATTTATTTAAACGTAACTTTTTAATTATGAATGCACTGTACCAACTGCAGGCACAATTATGCCCTCAGAGTTTACTCATTTCAGCTCTGCATATCGAGCTTTTAGAAAAAGGAGATAATAGTTTAGTAACAACAAACGAGAATTTGCGAGATTATTATTTAGATTGGTATAATTACGATACTAGTGAAGAGCAGATTGATGAGCTTTTAAATAGCTTTTGGCGTCAGTTTAAAACGCTGCCGCCACAACAGGCTTTAAATGAAAATGAATTTAAAGAGTTGGCTTTAGAATGGAAGTTACCTGAAAATTTTACTCTTAAAAACGTTCAAAAGCGCTGGAGACAACTTGCATTACAAATGCACCCAGATAAACCAAGTGGGTGTGAAGTGAAGTTTAAAAAAATAAAATTACAATACGAGCAGCTAAAGGTAGCTGCTCGTTAATCTATTAATTTAGAAGTTTAAATTAACGAGTAAGGCGACGAGCGCGGATTTTTCGCCCTTTAATATTACCTTCGGTTAATTTACGAAGCGCTGGTTTTGATGAATTACGTTCAACAGCAACAAATGCTACGTTATCAAGTACGTTAATTTTACCTACCTGACGACCTGCAACACCATCTTTACCCGTTAAAGCACCTAAAATATCACCAGCGCGCACTTTTTGCTTTTTACCTGAATCAATCATTAAAGTAACCATTTCAGGGCGGTACGGCGGCTTGTCTAATAAATTAAATGGTGGCATTTGTTCTGGCGTAATATCACGCTCGTAATGTTCGCCTATTTGAGCAATTTTAAACGCTTCTGCTTCACCGTAAATAGAACATGCAATGCCCTTTTTACCTGCGCGCCCAGTACGACCAACACGGTGAACATGTGTTTGCGTATCATGTGCCAAATGGTAGTTAATAACCATATCCATATCATCAATATCTAAACCACGTGCAGCAACATCGGTAGCAACAAGTATTGAAGCACTTTTATTTGAAAAGTGAATTAACGTACGTTCACGATCGCGCTGCTCTAAATCACCGTGTAGCGAAACAGCACTAAAGCCTTCGTCAGCTAAATCGTCACACACTTGTTGTGTTTCTACTTTGGTATTACAAAATACAACACAGCTTTGTGGTGTAAATTTAAGTAGTAATAATTTTAGCGTTGGGTAGCGCTGCTTATTATTATCCATTTTGTAGAAGTACTGCTTAATTGTACTTTTGGCTTGTTCTTCTTCTACTTTAACCATTTCTGGGTTTTTAAGTACACGCTTAGCAATTGCTTCAATAGCTCTTGGGAATGTAGCACTAAATAACAATGTTTGACGATTTTGTGGAATACGCTCAATAATTGCATCAAGTGTGTCTTGAAAACCCATATCAAGCATTTGATCGGCTTCATCAAGCACCAATGTTTCAACATCATCTAAACGTAAAGTACCTTTACGAATATGGTCGTCAACACGCCCAGGCGTGCCAACAATAATATGCGCACCATGTTCAAGCGAGCCAATTTGAGGACCAATTGATACACCACCGCATAGCGTTAATATTTTAATATTGTGGATACCGCGCGCTAATTTTCGCATTTCAACCGCAACCTGCTCAGCAAGCTCTCGGGTTGGGCATAAAACTAACGACTGAATACGAAAGCGTTTTACGTTTAATTTAGCGAGTACACCTAAACTAAACGCAGCAGTTTTACCTGAACCGGTTTTTGCCTGAGCAATGATGTCTTTACCAGCAAGTACAGGCGGTAAACTTTGTGCTTGTACGGGTGTCATGTGGGCATAGCCAAGTGTTGATAAATTATCAACGAGTCCAGTCGGTAAAGCCAAAGATGAAAAAGCAGTTGAAGTCACAGTAAGTTCCATAGCAATAAAAATAACGTGGGGGAAAGCCCCACTAAATATGCCGCTAATAATAGCAGAATTCGTAATTAGCAACCATTAACAAACACATAATAAAGTACGTTAACAAAAGGTGTTGAAAATGATAGTAGTTTGCATTAAGATCGCGATTGTTTTTTACATAACTGCGCTGGAAGCAATCAATGAAACTGAATTCTCTTTACCTAGCACTACTGGCAAGCATTACAACAAACGCATATGCAAACTCTACCGACCTTGAACGTATAGAAGTAAAAGGTAGCTACTTTAACGACTACAAAGTAGACAACGCTAATGGCGCAATGAGAACATCAGCTTCATTACTTGAAACCGCACAATCTGTAACCGTAATAACAGACACTATTGTTAACGAACAGCTCGCCACTACACTTGGCGAAGTGCTAACAAATGACGCCAGCTTAACGGCAGGCTCACAGCAACGAAACCGTGAAGTATTTAACCTACGTGGGTTTGAGCTAAGCTCATCAACAGGTTATTTACGTGACGGCCATCAGCATTGGTCTCACTATCAACAACCAATCGAAATTTTACAACAAGTTGAAGTAATTAAAGGCCCATCAAGCATTTTATACGGTCAGTCAGGCCCTGGTGGCTTGGTTAACATGGTAACCAAAAAACCAACTGTAACTACACTGTTTAATGCCAGTGCCGATGTAGATCAGCATGGCTCAACTCGTTTTATGATGGATGCCAGTGGTGCCTTGACTGAATCTGAAGATTTACGTGCACGTGGCATATTAGTAAAGCAAGACGTAGATTACTGGCGTAAATATCAAAATGGTGAAAACCGTGAGCGTGACCGCTTTTTAGGTGCTTTAGTTGTAGATTACGATATTAGCGACAATGCATTAGTACGTGTGCATTACGACCGTACAGACGACGAAGCAGGTTTAGATACGGGTGCATGGATAGACGATAACGCCAAAGTAATTGGTAGCGACAAAACAATTCGTGATATGTCTTGGGCATTTACCGATATAACGGTAGAAAACGTAGGTTTAGACCTAGAGGTATTTTTAACCGATAACTGGCAGGTAAAGCTTGGCTATAACGAACAAACGTTTGAGCGCCAACGCTTTGAGTCAGCACCGCGTATGCCAGGCGGCTTTGCTGAAGGTGACAGCTATCAATCTCGCCCTTACGATCGTTTTGATGATTGGCAGTTTAAAACCGCATTTATTGATTTTATTGGTGAATTTGAAACAGCTGGTATTCAACACCAATTATTAATTGGCGCAAACTCATTGGATTACTACTATGGACAACGCCGCACGTCTGCCGACTACTTCGACTTTTCAGCAGGGCAAGCAGAACCATCTCGCCCATCAGTAAGCTATAAAACAGATGATACAATAAGCGAAACTGAATACGACTACTACGGTATTTACGTTCAAGACTTAATTTCGTTTTCGCCAGAGTGGCAATTATCGCTAGGTGGACGTTACGATAAGCAAACGCGAGAAGATGCAGATAACGAATCATTTGTACCAAAAGTAGGCGTGCTTTATCACCCAAATGCTTCTGCAACTATATACGCTAGTTACTCAGAAGGTTTCGAGCCTCAAGGTAGTGAAACCTTAATTGATGAAACAGATGTAAATAACGGTATGAAATTAGATGCTATTACGTCTGAGCAAAGAGAGATTGGCATTAAATGGCAGTTATTTGATGACCGCCTAATGCTTACCAGTGCTATTTTTGATATTAGCAAAGAAGGTACTCTTGTTAGCGAACAGCTTGAAGTTCCTATTGGGTCATTCACAAGTGAAACAAACCAAGTAGGTGAACAACGTCATAAAGGTGTTGAGCTAAGCGCTCAAGGTGCCGCTACTGACCGTTTATTTGTTATGGCGTCAACTATGTACCTCGATGCAAACTTTGAGCGTGACGAAGAACTTGAAGGCAAACGCCCTACCGATGCACCAAAATGGTCGGTATCACTTTGGACACGTTATGAATTAAACGACGCAATTGCACTTAATGCAGGTGCTTTTTACGAAGGCGAGCGTTTTGCTGATAGCGCCAATACAATTACTAAAGATGCGTACACTCGCGTTGATGTAGGTGCTACTTATAAATTTAACTTAAGTAATACCGATATTAATTTACGCCTTAATATCGAAAACTTATTTGATAAAAACTATTTAGGTGGTGGCGGTACTAGTAATGTAACTGTTGGCGAAGGCACAAATCTTCGTTTAGCTGCGCAATTTAGCTTTTAAATAAATGCCTTAAATAACAGCTTTAAAATATAGCCCACGTGCATTTACGTGGGCTTTTTTACATCTAAAAATTTATACCTAACAGTATTAAACCCATTACAACGCCTATTCATCTCATCTATTTTTTATAGCGTTTATTACATGCTTTAATAGTGTTAATTATTAAAAAGGCTTACCCAAATGAAAAAAATCATTACCGCATTACTGCTTACTAGCAGTATGGCTGCAAACGCTAACAGCGCCGAATTTACCCAAAAACAATTACAACAAGTAGACGAAGTACGCACCTCGGCTCTAAATAGTGATTTAAGCTATAAATTACTAGAGTCATTAACAACTGAAGTTGGCCCACGACTTCCTGGAACCGAAAACGATAAAAAAGCCGTGGCATGGGCTCAAGCCAAATTTAATGAACTGGGCTTTGATAAAGTATGGCTAGAAAAAGCCACCTTCCCTGAATGGCGCCGTTATAGCGAAAGCGGAAAAATACTAACACCAAGCGAGCAACCTCTTCATTTAACTGCATTAGGTAACAGTATAAGTACACCAAAAGATGGGATCACAGCACCAGTAGTCTTGTTCGAAACACTTGATGAGTTAATTGCTGCACCAGATAACAGCTTAAAAGGTAAAATTGCGTATATTAATTACCGCATGAACCGCGATATAGACGGCAATGGTTACGGACCGGCTGTAAAAGCACGTGGCACAGGCGCTATAGAAGCCTCTAAAAAAGGGGCTGTTGCCTACATGATGCGATCAGTAAGTACCGGCCATCATCGTTTTGCTCACACTGGCGGTAGTTACTACAAAGAAGGTGTTACAAAAATACCTAACGTAACAATTGCTAACCCAGATGCAGACCAAATCGCACGACTTATTGCATTGAATAAAGACGTGTCGGTAAATATTAATGTGCAAACCGAAAATCTAGGTGAAGGAACAGGTTATAACGTTATTGGCCAATTTAATGGTACCGAAAACCCTGAGCAATATGTATTAATTGGCGGGCATTTAGATTCTTGGGACTTAGGGACTGGCGCACTAGATGACGGCGCAGGCGTTGCACTAACAATGGCAGCCGCTAAACATATTAGCGATGTAAAACGTCCTAAGCGCAGTATTCGTGTGGTACTTTTTGCAGCTGAAGAGCTAGGTCTTTGGGGTGCAAAAGCTTATTTTGAAGAGCATAAAAACGAGTTAAGCAATATTGTTGCAGCCGCTGAGTCTGACTTTGGTGCCGATGTAGTATACGCTTTTGAGTCAAATGTAGATGCCGCTTCGCTTCCTGTAGTACGCGCAATAGCAAAAGAGCTTTCACCATTAAATGTTGAATACATTGGTAAAAACCAAGCGAATGGAGGCCCGGATCTAATTCCACTTAAGAATGCAACGTCAGCACCTATTTTTGAACTTGCTCAAGATGGAACTGATTACTTTGATTACCACCATACAGCTGACGATACGCTTGATAAAGTAACACCCGCTAAGCTTCGTCAAAATACCGCAGCATACGCCGTATTTGCTCTAATGGCTGCTGATGCAAAAACAACAATCAAGCCTAAAGCACAAACTAAATAACCTGAACTCAGGTTAAACAGTAACTGACATACTTACTTACAGTTTGTTGCTTTGATTAATGCGCTCCTTGTTTTACCTTTAGGTAATTAAACAAGGAGCGTGCTTTATGTTACTTTTCAACACGAGTGAATCATTTCCACATTTTGCACAAACAATACGCTGCCCTCACTGTCAAAGCGACGCCTACCATTTAATAAATAAAAGCCGCTATTTACGATTTAGTATTTTGCCCATGCTCGCCTTAAAATTAAATTACAAACGCGAGTGCTATCAATGCGGAAAAAACGAACCTGTAAAAATAACGCAACTACCATTAATAGAAAAACTAAGCCTACCTAAGTACTTTATTGGCACTTTTTTATTGCTTTGGATAATCACCTTCTTTTATCAACAGCATCTTGATAACGAAGCTCAAAAGCAAAATTACTTAAGCACACCAAAACTATACGATACCTATTTAGTACAGGCTGATAAATTTACCCATGAACCTTGGACTCTTACAAACCTAAAAATTGCTCAGGTGATAAGTTTTGACGCGCAATTTACTACCTTTCAAGTAAGTAACTACAGCTATAAACGAAACAACAGTGTTACGCTGGCAATGCGTACTAGCCAATTGGTACAAAATAACTATTTTTCAACTAACACCATTACTCTCCCCCGCAATGAAATAAAGCGCTTATATAATGACGAAGTTATTTACGACGTACTACGCCCTTATGCCAACAGCCTTTATGGCGGATTTGTGATGTTTCCTCCTAAACCTAAGCCACTATATAAAGGCTTAAAGCTCGATAAAAATAATCAACAAGGCATTATTTATTTTAAAGATGGATTATTTGTTGAAGCATTTGATAGCTTTAAATTAGCTGCTGAAGCAGGCTCTCAGTGGGGGCAATTAAATTTAGCGCAGATGTATCGTGATGGTGAAGGAATAGCTCAAAATCATCAACAAGCTATTTACTGGTATAAAAGGGCCATAGAGCAAAAAAATACTAAAGCACAATTTGAATTGGAATCTCTTTGTGAAATAGCTGAATGCGGGTAAATCGATTAGGTAAGCTATCAATTGACTAAAAGTCGGTTTTTATAAAGCTGGCGTAGTAAATACGCCAGCTATTAATTATTTTTTAAATAACTTTGTATAACTTACATGTATAAGCACAACAACTAAGCCAGCAATAACGCCTAGCAAACCATCAAACAAGAGAGGCGCTAATACTTCTCCTGTGCCGCCAGCAACAGACTGAGCATAGCTTGTTACATCCAACTGAGTATGATGTAGTAACTCAACGCCATGTACTAAAATCCCGCCGCCTACTAAAAACATTGCAATGGTGCCCGCAAATGCTAAAAACTGCATTAATCTAGGCGCTGCTGCGAGTAAGCCTTTTCCGAGTAACTCTTTAAATTTATTTGCTGACACTTTAGATTGATTAAGTAAATAAAGCCCTGCATCATCCAATTTTACAATACCGGCCACCAAGCCATAAACGCCAATCGTCATTATAATTGCGATAACACAAAGCACTAAAGCTTGGTTAAGCAATGTAGCACCAGCCACTGTGCCTAAAGTAATAACAATAATTTCGGCAGAAAGAATGAAGTCGGTTCTTATTGCGCCTTTTATTTTTTGCTTTTCGTATTCGACTAAGTCTAATTTTTCATCCTCATCTACCACTTCATTGTGATGAGGCAAAAACTTAGCAAATACTTTTTCCGCTCCCTCAAAACATAAAAACAAACCACCCATCATTAACAGAGGTGTTATTAACCAAGGCAGCCATACGCTTATTAATAAAGCGGCGGGTACGAGTATCGTTTTATTTAAAAATGAGCCCTTTGCTACAGCCCAAACAACAGGTAATTCACGCTCTGCTGCAACACCTGTAACCTGCTGGGCATTGAGTGCTAAGTCATCGCCTAGTACACCAGCCGTTTTTTTTGTTGCTACCTTACTCATAGTCGCAATGTCGTCAAGTAAAGTGGTTATATCGTCTAATAACGTTAAAAGGTTAGTGCCTGCCATAAAGCTTCCGAGCTCAAAAAATATTGCTATAAACATAACGTAAAGCGTAATTTTCACCAACGGTTAATTTTGCTTTGTTATTCTCATACAAACAAAACAGATAAGTCATCTAAAAATAGTGGCTTAAAAGTAAATGGAGGAATGATGAAAGTATATTTGGCTATAGTGTCCGGTTTACTTAGCTTAACGGCATGTAACGACCCGCAAATAAGTACCACCTACTTATGTGATAAAAGCACTGTTAATCTTAATGTTATTAATCAGAGCAATGCTGAGCTTACTTTCAATAATCATACTTATTTACTTAATCGAGAAAGAAGTGCATCCGGTAATAAATATATAAATGAAGATGTTTTATTTTGGGGGAAAGGTAACAACGCAATGCTAATAATTGCAGGAAAAAAATACCAATGCGTTACAGAGTAAAAAATAATATATCCAATTCAATGCTGAACTAAATAAAGTAATAAAGCGTACTAAAAGAATAACCACCCTATAAAGCCAAGTTAAAAACTAATTAACTCATACATATTTAAACTGTATTGAGGGTACTCTAAGTTTTGAGTGCAAATAATGACTTGCCTTGTATGAACTGGGTATAATACTTCAACTCTTTTGCTTAATAGCGGCCCACAATGAAATATAAAGATCTACGTGATTTTATCGATTTGCTTGAAAAAAAAGGCGAACTTAAACGTATCACCCAAGAAATCGACCCGTATCTTGAAATGACCGAAATATCTGATCGCACATTGCGTGCTAAAGGTCCCGCGTTATTATTTGAAAACCCAAAAGGCTACGGTATGCCGGTGCTTACCAACTTATTTGGTACACCAAAACGCGTAGCAATGGGCATGGGCCAAACCGATGTTAGTGAGCTGCGCGAAGTAGGTAAGCTACTCGCTTTTTTAAAAGAGCCAGATCCACCAAAGGGCATTAAAGAAGCTCTAGGCGCTATACCGATTTTTAAGCAAGTGCTTAATATGCCAGCAAAAGAAGTTAAAAAAGCGCCTTGTCAACAAGTAGTTTTAGAAGGTGATGATGTAGACTTAACTAAATTACCTATTCAGCATTGCTGGCCAGGTGACGCTGCACCATTAATTACTTGGGGCCTTACCGTAACTAAAGGGCCTTATAAAAAGCGCCAAAATTTAGGTATTTATCGCCAGCAGCTATTAGGCAAAAATAAAATAATTATGCGTTGGTTATCACACCGTGGTGGCGCGCTTGATTTTCAAGAATGGTGTAAAGAAAATCCAGGGCAACCTTACCCTGTCTCGGTAGCACTAGGTGCCGATCCTGCTACTATATTAGGTGCAGTAACGCCTGTACCCGACACATTAAGCGAATATGCGTTTGCTGGTTTATTACGTGGTAGCAGAACCGAAGTTGTTAAATCTATTTCCAATGACTTGCAAGTCCCTGCCAGTGCAGAAATAGTACTTGAAGGTTACATTATGCCAGGTGAAATGGCGCCAGAAGGCCCTTATGGCGATCATACTGGTTACTATAATGAAGTAGATGACTTTCCTGTTATGACCGTGACTCACTTAACGCATCGTAAAGACCCTATTTATCATAGTACATTTACTGGTCGTCCGCCTGATGAGCCTGCGATCTTAGGTGTAGCACTTAATGAAGTGTTTGTGCCGATATTACAAAAGCAATTTCCTGAAATCGTTGATTTTTACCTTCCGCCTGAAGGGTGTTCGTACCGTATGGCGATTGTAACAATGAAAAAACAATATCCTGGCCATGCCAAGCGCGTGATGATGGGAGTTTGGTCGTTCTTACGTCAGTTTATGTATACCAAGTTTGTAATTGTGTGCGATGACGATGTTAACGCCCGCGATTGGGAAGATGTTATTTGGGCTATAACAACCCGAATGGATCCAGCACGCGATACAACATTAATAGAAAACACACCTATTGATTATCTCGATTTTGCATCGCCAGTCTCTGGCCTTGGTTCAAAAATGGGAATGGATGCTACCAACAAATGGCCTGGCGAAACCACCCGCGAATGGGGCGAGCCTATTGTTATGGATAAAGACACCAAAGACCGCGTAGATGATATTTGGGAAAGCCTTAATATTGTTTAAGTGTTTATATGTAAGTACATATCAGGCTATAAAATAACCCTGCAGATATGCTAGAATCGAGCTATTCGATTGCGTATCTGCTGTTACAAGCGCTGCTAAAAGGTAAAAAATGCAAACATTAAAAGCTGAAGTTGTAGCTATCAGCCCACTTACAGAATTTGTTCATAAAGTAATTTTAAAGCCACAACAACCTGTGACCTTTGAAGCTGGCCAATACATGCAACTCGTATTGGGCGAAAAAGACAAACGTGCTTTTTCTATAGCTAGCCGCCCTTCACAATGCGATGCAATAGAACTGCATATTGGCGCGTCAGGTGCCGATTCGTATGCAATGCAATCGCTGGAACATTTACGAAACGCCCATACCACTGGGCAATTAGTAGACATTGAAGCTGGCTTGGGTATTTCACAGTTGCGCCTGCAATGTGAGCGCCCTATTATTTTACTTGCCGGTGGTACTGGTTTTTCATACGCAAAATCAATGGCTGATCACTTAGCTGAAATTAAGTGCGACCGTCCGGTATTATTTTACTGGGGTGTAAAAGAAGAGTCTGCTTTATACGCACATACAGAAATGCAAACATGGGCCGATAGCCACAAAAACTTTGAGTTTATCCCTGTGGTAGAAAATCCATCGGCTAATTGGCAAGGTCATACTGGCTATGTACACAAAGCAGTAATGCAAGATATTGTATCGCTTGAATCGTACGATATTTATATGGCCGGTCGTTTTGACATGATAGGTATAGTGCGTGATGACTTTATTACTCATGGTGCAATACGCGAAAACATGTATGCAGATGCATTCGCATTTATCAAATAATTGAAATTTACTTTCAGTTATAAATAAAGGCACCTAATCGGTGCTTTTATTTTATATAGCAAAAAATATTTAATAGTTAAAATCTATCAACCTCATCAATATAAACAATTTCCTAAATCCCTATCTATAAACCATACTTTGTATAGAACATCAGCGGGAGAGACCCAAATGCTAAATACAAAAGTAAAAGATTTTATGCAACGCAAGTTGCCAAATATCACACCAGATACAGAAATGACGACAGCCATAGCAGAACTACAAAAATTTAAACTACTTGGCGCACCAGTATTTGATAAAGATAAATGCCTAGTCGGATTTATCTCAGAGCATGAACTTTTAAAACCGCTTACGCAAAGCAGTTATTTTTGTGATGGGATGGTTAAAGTATCGCAACTTATGCAAACAGGGGTAGTGACTGTTAGCGGCGATACCAACATTATCGAGCTTGCACAGCAGATGCAGCCTGGTAAACCAAAAAACTACCCTGTTGTAGAGGGTGTTAAAGTAATCGGCATGATCAGCCGAGCAGATGTACTTAAAGCACTCTACGATAATTACATGAGCTGCCAAACACACTAAATATAATTTACAGATACAAAAATGCCGCTTATAAAGCGGCATTTTTAATGTTCTTAAATTAACGCGCGCTAACGAGTGCTGAAAGTTCTTTTTTATCGCCATCGCTTAAAAATGCTATTTCTAACGCATTTTTTTGCGCTTTTTCCATATCAGCTTGTGTTAAACCAGCTTTAGGTGCTGCAACAGTATATTCGTACTCAATTTCAATGCCTTCAACTGCTGGGTCATCAGTATTAATACACGCTAAAATACCGTGATCTAAAAACTGTTTAAGTGGATGTTTAGCTAAGTCGTTCACTGTACTTGTTTGAATATTACTTGTTAAGCACGACTCAATACCAATACGGTTATCGCGTAAGTAATCCATTAATTTTGGATCTTCAATAGCTTTAACGCCATGCCCTATTCGGCTCGCACCTAGCTCGTTAATTGCTTGCCAAATACTTGGGGCACCAAGTGCCTCTCCAGCATGAATAGTCGAAGCTAAATAAGCATTTCGTACTTGCTTAAAGTGATCTACAAATAACTCCCCCGGAAAACCAATTTCGTCACCGGCTAAATCAACAGCCACTAAATCATTTTTAAATGCGAGTAATGCATCAAGCTCTTTTTGACATGTTTTTACGCCATAAGTACGCGATAAAATACCAATCAAGTTAGCTTTTATATTTGCACCCTTTGTTGCTGATTTAATACCATCAACAACCGCTTCTACAACCCCTTCAGGGTGTAAACCTTGGCTCTGCGCCATGTAGTAAGGGCTAAAGCGAAGCTCTACATAATCAAGGCCTTGCGCTTGTGCATCTTCAATGTTTTCAATCGCTATGCGTCTACACGCATCGTAGTCACCAAGTACAGTGACACCCCAATCTAGCTTTTGTAAAAAAGCCATAAGGTTTGGCTCAGGGTCAATAACTTGAACATGAGGAATTAATGCCTCAACGTTATCTGCAGGTAACTCTATATTAAACTGACGACCAAGTTCTAATATGGTTTGCGCACGTACATTACCGTCTAAATGACGGTGAATATCTAGCAAAGGTAATTTTCTATTGATCATAATAGCAACCCAGTTTAGTTAAATTTGCGCGCATGATACGCAGATATAGTTATTTTTCAAGTGTATATGGTTTGCGTTAAGTTTAAGCGGTCATATGTCTGCTTTTTGTGCAAAAAAATAGCGTTACTTATTTATTTGATAAATAATGCCAAAGAGTTTTAAAAAGCGTATTTGCATCAATAGGTTTAGTAATATAACTATTCATCCCCGAGGCTAATGCCTTTTTAACATCATCGTCATGGGCGTTCGCCGATAGTCCTATTATGGGTAAATCAATTAACCCTAAATCACAACGAATTACTTTTGTTGCTTGGAGTCCATCCATTCTTGGCATCTGAATATCCATAAGAACAATGTCGTAGCTATTTTCGGTTAGCTTTTCTATGGCTTCAAAACCATCGTTAGCAATGTCGGCAATACACCCTTTCGTTTTTAAAATGGCATTGGCAACATGCTGATTAAGCGGGTTGTCTTCGACTAAAAGTAATTTATAGTTTGTGAATGATAAAGTACTTACATCTATTTCGTTATATTGCTGCTGTATTTGCTCTGCTTTTGGTAAAGGCGAGATGAGCGGCAAACTAAATGTGAATGTAGAGCCCTTTCCTTCATAACTAACTAAATCAATTGCACCGCCCATTAGTTCAACCAATTTTCTACAAATACTTAACCCTAAGCCAGTGCCACCATATTGACGAGAGGTTGAGCTATCGGCTTGCGCAAATGGTTTAAATAATTGTTTTTGTGCTTCGCTACTAATACCAATACCCGTATCGTTAATACTAAAGTAAGTCATTTTTTTAGATTGCCAAATTTTCAGAGTTATCTCACCTGCTCCTGTAAATTTAACCGCATTATTGAGCAGATTCAGCAGCACTTGTTTTAAGCGGATTGGATCGGCATTAATAACCAAATTTGATGTTTTATCAAAATCGAGACTTAACTTTATTGATTTAATGTCAGCTTCAAACTGAAGTAAATTGAGCATTTCATCCGCTAAACTCACTACATTAATGGGCTCTTGTATTAAGTCTAGCTTGCCTGCTTCCATTTTTGAAAAGTCGAGCACATCGTTTAATACCCGCAGTAAAACACCAAGTGCCCCATCTGCTTGTTCAATGTAACTTCTTGCTTGTTGCCAATCATTTTGCTGTAGCGCTAAATAATGCAGCCCTTTTATACCGTTAATAGGGGTGCGGACTTCGTGGCTCATATTTGCCAAAAATTGTCCCTTAATATGACTCGCTTCATCTGCTTTTTGTTTTTCTTTACGTAAAGTATGTGTTTGCTTAGCCACTTGTTCGCGAATTTGTATGTTTGTACCAGTAACTGAAATCAAAAATGTAATCAATAGCCACACAAACAACATCCCTACTATTTGTGCAAGCCAATACATTAACCAAGACGTTCTAACTATTGGTTCATATAACTCGACCTGCCACATGCGTTTGCCAATCAACAATTGATATTCTTTAAACAGCATTTGCGAGTTATCGGTATCGGCAATATAAATTGCCTGCTTTTCCCCTGGTATCGTTGTATCAAAAAAACTGGCTGAAATTGAATTGTTGTGATCAAATAACAATGTTTGCGATAAGCGCTTAAGGCTAACAATAGCGGCCACAAAACCTTGAAAATCATCTTCGGTAGATGATTCACCAAAAACAGGATATAAAAAGAGCACTCCCTGCTCAGCTGTATTTTGGACTAAATTAATTGGCTCACTTAGTGCTAGCTCATTGAGTGTTTTCGCTTTGCTAAGCGCTACTCCTCTTACTTTACTTGAAGCCAAATCAAATCCTAAAGCATCTTCATTGCCCTCTAATGGATATACATATTTTACAGGAAAGTAATTTCTACGATCACCTGCAGGTTGCCAAGCTCCATCTAGTGACTTTTCTTTTATGTATAAAGGTTTGCCTGTGGCTGTATTTTCATGTGTTTCAAAATCAGTGAGTTTATTTGCTGATACATAAGGTATCCATTCAAATGCTAAAATTTCTTGGCTATAGTCCAATTGCTTTGAAGTAAACTGTTTAAACTCTTTAAAATTCACGTTATCACTACTAGCAAAGTATGTAGCTAACAATCCTAAGTGAGCAGTAATACCATCGAGCTTCTGGCTTATAGCATTTTGCACAACAAGTATTTTGGCTTCTTGCTTTTGAATGTCTTTTTCTTTTTTAACACTGGCAGCACCATAAAAACTAACGCTAATTAGTATATAAATTAATAGTGAAGGTAAAATCACCAGCATACGATGGCGTACTTGCGTGTAGTTAAAAGCAGCCAGTACTAGCGGTGTAAATATAAGTACACCAATACTGTCGCCAATCCACCATGCTATAAAATTATCAAAAATAGCATTGGTCGGGATCACATTATTCAATGCTAATAAGCTAGTTCCCACACCTGCTGCAATAACACAGCATATTGGCCCTGCTACTATTAAGCTTTGTATACTGTGTTTTAAAGAAGATAAATCTAGCGGCGCCTTAATAACATTTACTATAATTTGACGACCAATCCAAGCCTGTAAAACAGAGGCTAAAGTGACGCAAATAGCTTGTAAAAGCACATTAAAATGAAGAATATCTACAGTGTTATCAAGATGAATTAAGTTAGTACAGAAAGCACCAAGAATAAGGCCAATAAATGACTTACGTCCCCAAATTAAAAAGCTCGCTAAAGCAATTCCTGAGGGCGGCCAAGAGGCGACCGCATAGCCATCTACAGAAAGAAGTGAGTTGCTAAAATACCCAGTAAAAAAGTAAGCACAAGCCAAGCTAAGGGTTAATATTAAAAACTTTCTCAATGCTTGTGCTCCTGAACTACAAAATGCTAAGTAGTTATAGTGTAGTCATTTATTGATATAAAACGAGCGCCTTTTCTGCCTGTGCACTATTTTTATAACTTAAAACAGCTTGTTCAGAGAACTGTTTTTTATTTTCACTATTCAGTGCTTTATCAAAAATCCTAGCTGCTAAGTCATAATCACCTTGCGCGTTGGCCAGGCAAGCCAATGCAAGTAATAATGAGTTATTTGAATCATCCTTCTTAAGACGATCTTGGATGCTTACTTGCAGTTTAGCTGCATCAGCAGACGTCGCTTTACTTAATATATTAGCCAGTTGCGCATGCTGTTCGTTGTGCTTAACCATTTTAATTAGGTCACCCTCAATAACAGCCAATTGACCTACTTGCGCCATTTGCATTAAATATGCAGTGTGGGCATGAACTTGCAGTTTTTTAGGTAGCTGTTTATATTTTTCACTCAGTTGACCTGCATCTAACGCATTAAAGTAAGCACTAAATAACTGCGTCCACTGTGCATCAGTAAGTGCTTTTTTGCGTAGTAAACGCGGTAAAAACTCCTCAAGCGCACTAAAGTGTTGTTGCTGTACCAATACTTCTGCATAAAGTTTTAACTCAAGTGCGGTGGCTTTTTTAGCTTCTGCGCTAATACGCATTTGTGATTCAATCGCGCTACTGTCGCCACTTGCCAACCATAGCTTTGCTACTTTTAATTGATGTTCTGGGCTTATTTCAAATAAACGCTCAAGTGCTTTATCTGTTTGATTATTAGCAAGCGCTGCTTTTGCAAGTAATGCTAAGCGAATATCTTCAAACTTATCTGGTACGCTATTACCCGATAGAGCCTTTTCTACGTGCTCGTAATCATCATTAATAGCACTCCACAGAGCCTGCTCAATAGCTGCTTGTTTGCGCTCTTGGCTACGTGCAAAAAAGCCATGCTTAGTATTATGATAAATCGATAATAAATAACGAATTAATTTATATGTTAAATATAAAACAACAGCGGTAATGACCGCCATTATACAAAACGATACTATCGTGCCTTCTATCGTCGTGTTGTTAAATGAAATAAGTACATAACCTTTTTCATCTAGCACAAATGGAGTAACCGCTAATACAACAACAATAGCTACAATTAAAATAATTAGCCCTATCATTGCGCCCACTCCTTAACCTTTTGTGTACTGTTTAAGGTTACTTTTGGATTAAAGTTAAGCTGCTCTTTTTCAAGTTTAGACAACGCTTTAAGTACCGTTTTAGTTGTATCATCGTCTTGCTTAAAGTACTCACCAACTAAACGTTTTGCTTCACTTAAGGCGCTAAAGAAAATACTCGCCTGCTTACTCATAAGTGCATCTTGTGCCTGAGTTATATTAAGCTTTATACGTTGATTTATTAAATGGCGCTCTTGATCCGTAAGTAATGGCTCAATGGAAACAGCTTCGTGCTGGCGAATAGTAATAAAGCTATCCACAATTTTATTCCAGCTATTACTCAGATTTTGCTGCCAATCACTCACGTCATCACTTAAAGCGTTTTCATCTATTGCAGCCGCTTCTTCTGGCAAGTTAACCGCATTAAAAACTAAGTTATCAACACTAGTTAACACACTATTTAACTGTAAATAAATAGCCTCTGTTGCTATAGGTTTAAGGCTATCAAGTGTTTGTATGTCTTGCATAATAGCTTGGCGAACTTCAACTGTTCCTGGATGTTCGCTAAGTAATGCATCTAAGCGCTTTAAAACAGCACTAGTGCCTTGGTAATCTTTTTCAGCCCATAGTTTAAATTCAGCCATACGCTGCAAGCTGGTCACTTCTTGTGGATTTAAAGACGAACCTTGTTGCTGCGCTTTTTGCAAAGCTGCTTTTAGTTCTTGCTGATTTTGAGTTGCACTTTCACTGAGTGCTGCGGCAACTTTTTTCTCACTATTAAATAGCGCTTGCTGCAAATTAGATTGTGCTGACTTAAGTGCTTGCAGCTCTTGGGCGAGTGACTTATTTTGCTCACTCAACTCATTCGCGGCCAGGTTTTGAGCCTTACCCGCATTTAATTTTTGATAAAACTCGTAACCCACGCCTGAGGCCACAATTAGCGAAATAAGAAGTGCAAGCACTGCAACTTTGCTAACTTTTTGTTTATTTTTATCTGCAGTGTTTTTAGCGGCTGCTGGCTCTTGCTTAGCTGATTTAGCTGAGGCCGTGTTAGCTATTGTTGGTGTGGCTTTTTCTGCCGTAACTGGCTTTGACTGTTCGCTCATGTTGCTACCTTGCTGATTTATGCAGGTAAACATAGCATTATCGCTTGCCCCTGCTGCAATGTGTATATTAGCCGAACTTACCTGTTGCAACTTTAAATAAGCGGCTATCCGCTCGCTTGCAACATAAAATCGGCACTGTTGTAACCATTGTAGTTGGTGTGCAGTAAGGCTTTTAAATATAGCATCAACTGCTGCATTACTTGTTATGACTATACCGTGTACATTCTGGCTTTTCCAGTGGTCTGGCCAGTTAGGAGTAATACTCTCTGTGGGTTCACGTTTATACACAATACAATTATTTAAAAAAGCACCGCGCTCTTTCAGCGTTTTAGCTAACTCAGGGCGGCCACCTTGCCCCTTAACTAACACTATATTACTGCCATCAACCTCGGCGAGTGATTTAAGCGCAAGTAACCCTTCTGAATCATACTGCTTCGGTACTGCTGCGCGCACACCAAATTGCTCATATATAATGTCGGCTGTTTGTTGTCCAACTGCATAAAACTGCGCTTTGGTATTTATATCGGGTTTTAATTGCGAAAGTGCACTGACTGCATCTTGCGATATAAATATTATTTTATCTGCATTTAACAGCGGACTAAGTTCAGTGCTGGAGGGTGTTAAATGCGTTATTTTTAATACCGGAAATAAAGACGCCTGATAACCCGCTTGCTCTAATTGCTGTGCAAGGGCTGCGCCTTTTCCTTCGGGCCGAGTTATCAGAATATGTGTCATTTATGCGTCTCTATAAACTTCAGCTAATATTTTGTCTGCGCCTTGAGCTAATAATTTTTTAGCAAGCTCAATACCTAGTTCTTCTGCATCATTTACATGACCTGTTACTTCGTCACGTAAAATTTCGCTGCCATCAACGGCACCAACTAAACCACGTAAATGCACCTGCTCGCCATCAACTAATGCATAAGCACCAATAGGAACTTGGCAACCACCTTCTAAATAGCGGTTCATTGAACGTTCTGCGTTTACGCGAATACGTGTTTGGGTATGCTCAAGTGGTGCAAGTAATGCTTTTGTTACTTCATCATCAACACGGCATTCAATACCTACAGCACCTTGACCATTTGCCGGTAATGACACTTCTGGCTCAATGTAGTCAGCAATACGCGACTCCATTTTCAAACGAATAAGCCCTGCAGCCGCTAAAATAATAGCATCATATTGGCCGTCATCTAATTTACCTAAACGCGTATTTACATTACCGCGCAAATCACGAATATCTAAATCAGGGCGAAGTGCTTTAATTTGGCACTGACGGCGTAAGCTAGAAGTACCCACAATGGCGCCCTGTGGTAGCTCGTTTAAATTAGCAAAATTGTTTGATACAAACGCATCACGCGGATCTTCACGCTCACAAATAGTATACAGCTCTAATCCTTCTGGGAACTCTACTGGCACGTCCTTCATAGAATGTACGGCAATATCAGCTCGGCCATCTAACATTGCTTGCTCTAGCTCTTTAACAAATAAGCCTTTACCGCCTATTTTAGCCAATGGCGTATCTAAAATGATATCCCCTTGCGTCGACATTGGGACTAATTCTACGCGCACATCTGCATGAAAACGCTCAAGCTCTGCTTTCACAAATTCGGCCTGCCAAAGTGCTAAGGCGCTTTTGCGCGTTGCAATGCGTACTAATTTTGTTTTTTCTATCATAGGGGTATCCAATTAATTACTGCGTTTAGCTAGCTTTATTCAGCTAAAATTCTAAATTCTTTTTGGGCAATTAAATTGCCTTGCTCATCAACTACATCAACACGCCAATGGCCTGTTTGTGAGTCCATGATATTTTTTGTTGAGTACGTTCTGTAGCGAGGCGAAGTAACATCAAGTGTAATTTCAGCCATAATTTCACCTTCAAACGACCAAATATGCTTAACTTGCTGGCCTTGAAGATTTTTAATCTCGCTAAAAAACGATAGTCCTTCATCAAACTGACTTAATCTAATATCAGCAGCAAACACATTAGTAGGTTCACGCTTACTTACTTTGCGAGTCAGTACTGCACGGCTAATTTTACCTGTGTCTATTTGCGCGCCCAATGCCACACTTGCCACTTGTGCTGTTGGTGAAAAACCTTCAGTGCCACTCAATGCACCATCATCACTTTCTAAATCTAAAAGTAACTCTGTTTGATTAGCAGGTTCAGCTACGTTTTGAGCTTCTTCGGTTTCTTCTTGTAGATCATTATCAAGGTCTGAGTTTAACTCTGTATTAATACTCTCACTTTGATCAATCACAATATCGTTGTTAGCTAGTAAAACTGTATCAGTATTTACAGGATCCGCTTTAGCCGGTGCATTAATTGATATGTTTTGCTCAACCTCATTTTGCTCAGCTGACAACGGTTCAATCCGAGCTTGCATTACCTCTGCAGGCTCATTAGGGCTATTGTTTACTGATGATTGAGGCTCAACATCGGTAACTTCAACGCTTGTCTGGTTTTGAGCGTTACTACTAAAGCTTAAAAATTGTTCCTGCTCATTTGGATGCTCACCTTGCTCTGCACTGGCTGACGTTGTTAAGCCATACACAACTGCTGCAGAGGTCATTAATACCAACATAGCAATACTCACAATACGACGCCAATTCCACTCGTAGCTTACCGTTGGTACACTCTCTTGTAGTTCGCGTTTAACATTTGCTTTAATAACTATTTTTTGACTCATATTGACCTCAGCGGTTCCAAAATTAGCTTAAACGAGCAATTAACCATTGGCGAATAGCTTGCAATTCTTCTGCGCAAACTTGGTGAGCCATTGGATATTCTTGCCAGCTTACATCCATGTTATGTGCTGTTAATACTTCAAACGCACTTCTTCCCGCACTATGCGGTACAACGTTATCTTGGCTACCATGAGCCATAAATACGTTTAAATCAGTATGTTTTGCTTCATCAGCAAATTTTTGCGGCACACACATATAAGTAGAAAGCGCCATAACACCCCCAAGCTTTTGCTCAAAGCGCGGCGCTAAATGTAATGACACAACACCACCTTGAGAAAAACCAGCTAAAATAATTTTATTAGCAGGTATGCCATTAGCAATTTCTTTATTAATTAACTCTTCTACCTTTGCAGCCGAATCCCTTACGCCTTGTTCATCGGCACGCTTATCTAATTCTATAGATTTAATATCATACCAAGAGCGCATTTCCATGCCACCATTTATGGTGACTGGTTGTACTGGCGCATGCGGAAAAACAAACCGTATACCAAGCTCACTTGGTAAATTAAGCTGCGGAGCTACTGGCGCAAAACCATCCCCAGAGTCACCTAAACCATGTAACCAAATAACCGTTGCTTTGTGCTCACTTTGGGCTGCATATTCTACAAATTCTAAACTCATAGTGATGATTGCCACTTAACTTCTTGGCCTGCTTGGCGAGTTGAGGCTTCATTTATAAATGCCCAAAATTCAGCGCCAGAGCGGTTATCAATCCATAACCCATCACGCATTTCAAAATGATGTCCGTTAAATTTAGTCGCAACCCATACTTGATGAAGAGGTGCTTGCTTGTTAATCACTATTTTACTTTTATCAGGAAAAATAATTTCTAAAATACCTTGTGCCGATTCATAGTCTAAATCAGCTTCGCAATCATCAACCTGCTCTTCAATAGTGAACATAAGAGCTTCGGCTAATTGGTGATATTCGTGTTCAGTCATTGTTATTTCCTTTGCAGGCGAGCCGCCTAATATTGGGTACGTTTTAGCTTTAAAAGTGTGCAGCTAGTGTAACAGGAATAAAATCATCCGCGAATAGCTGCATTTTTTAGATATTCTGTTACTCTGCGATTATAAAGCCAGCAACCATATTAATCTAATGAAAGCGACACATACCATACAATTAAAAAGACTATTAATAAGCACTGTACTGTTAAGCGCCTTAGCTGGCTGCGGACAAAGCGGTCCGTTATATTTACCAGAGCAACAAACAGAACAAAACCAACCTCAAAATACAGTTCAGCCAGTCACTACCGCTGAGCAAGCCAAAACACAGCAAAGTCAGGGGCAATAAATGGATTATTTTAACTACAAAAACAACCAATTATTTGCCGAAGACGTCAGTGTGGCAAGCATAGCGCAGCAATACGGTACGCCGTGTTATGTGTACTCGCGTGCTACCTTTGAGCGCCATTATTTAGCGTTTGCTAACGCCACAAAAAATCATAAAAGCTTGGTGTGTTACGCCGTTAAAGCAAACTCAAATATAGCCGTCCTTAATATATTAGCGCGCTTAGGTTCGGGTTTCGATATTGTATCCAAAGGCGAACTTGCACGTGTAATTAAAGCGGGAGGCGATGCCTCTAAAGTAGTTTTTTCGGGCGTGGCTAAAACAGCAGACGAAATAGCGTACGCATTAAAGTTAGGTATTAAATGCTTTAACGTTGAATCAGCCTCTGAGCTTGAGCGTATTTCTGAAGTGGCTTGCGAGCTTAACCTAGAAGCGCCTATTTCTATTCGCGTAAACCCCGACATAGATGCAAAAACACACCCGTATATTTCTACTGGTTTAAAAGAAAATAAATTTGGTATTGATATTCAAACTGCCGTGAGTGTTTATCAACAAGCAGCGGCTTTACCTGGTTTAAAAATTATTGGTGTTGATTGCCACATTGGCTCTCAATTAACTGAAGTAAGACCATTTTTAGAAGCACTTGATAAATTAATGGCGCTTATTGATGAGCTAAAAACTAACGGTATTGAGCTAACTCACTTAGATATTGGCGGCGGTTTAGGCGTACCATATAACAATGAGCAACCACCACACCCAAGTGAATATGCAGCGCAAGTTACCGAGCGCTTAGCAAACTATAAACACCTTGAACTAATTTTTGAACCAGGACGCGCTATTGCAGCTAACGCAGGTATTTTAGTTACTCAAGTTGAATTTATTAAACAAAACCAAGACAAATTTTTTGCCATTGTAGATGCAGGTATGAACGATATGCTTCGCCCTGCGCTTTATCAAGCGTGGCAAAAAATTATTCCGGTATCAGTTCGCGATGACGAAACACCTACTCACAACTTTGATATTGTGGGTCCGGTGTGCGAAACCGGCGACTTTTTAGGAAAAGATCGTGAACTAGCCCTAAAACAAGGCGATTTACTCGCACAACGAAGCGCTGGTGCATATGGCTTTACCATGAGCTCAAACTACAACTCGCGTCCGCGTGTTGCAGAAATAATGGTAGATGGTCAACAGCATCACCTTATTCGTGAACGCGAAACTATTGAAAGCCTTTATCAAGGTGAGAAAGTTTTACCATAAACGTTTTTGTCTACTAGCTGCTCTGTGGCATGATTAGCACAGAGCAAAACCGAATTAGAGCGCTATGTTAGTTAATTTTTCCAAAATGCACGGCTTAGGCAACGACTTTGTTGTGATTGATAACATTACACAAAATGTTTTTTTGTCGCGAGATCAAATCAAAAAACTGGCAGATCGCCATTTTGGCATTGGCTTTGACCAATTGCTGATGGTTGAAGCGCCGTACTCTCCCGATCTCGACTTTCATTATCGAATATTTAATGCCGATGGTACCGAAGTAGAACAATGCGGTAACGGCGCACGCTGTTTTGCCCGCTTTGTTCGTATGAAGGGCCTTACTAACAAGCATAAAATTACGGTGTCGACCAAGTCGGGCAACTTAACGCTCTACATAGAAAAAGACGGTCAAGTAACCGTTAACATGGGTCATCCAAATTTTGAGCCTAGTAAAATCCCTTTAAAAGCGAGCAAGCGCGAGCTTACCTATATTATTAGAACGCAAGAGCACACCGTATTTAGTGGCGCGGTATCTATGGGTAACCCGCATTGCGTGCTAGAAGTTGATGACGTAACCACCGCGCAAGTTGATATATTGGGTCCATTACTTGAAAACCACGAACGCTTTCCGCAAAAAGCGAACATTGGCTTTATGCAGGTTGTATCGCAAGAACACATTAAATTAAGAGTGTGGGAGCGCGGCGTTAACGAAACCCTAGCCTGTGGTACAGGTGCTTGTGCAGCAATGGTTATTGGTCATATGCAAAATAAATTATCAACAACCGTTCAAGTAGATTTACCAGGCGGTAGCTTACAAGTACGCTGGAGTGGCGAAGGTCACCCGGTACGCATGACTGGCCCCGCAGAGCATGTGTTCGACGGGCAAGTAGCGCTATGAGCGAGCTAAGTAAAGAACAGGTTATTGATTACTTACAGCAACACCCTGATTTTCTAGTTCAGCACCCAGAGCTACTCGCACAACTTGAGCTGCAACAGCAAGCTCAAGGTGCAACGTCGCTGGTACATATTCAGCAACGCCAATTACGCGAGCACAACACGCTTTTAAAAAGCCAAATAGACGCTATGAGCAAGCATGCAACGCAAAACGAGCTTGTATATCGTTTGTTTAGTCAGTGCCATCGCCAGCTTTGGAATCATGACGATTTTGACACTCTTGCAAATAATCTACGCAATATAATTTGCTCAAGTAAAGATGTTAACGACTGCAAATTAGTGAAATATAATCCCGAATACGACGAGCTTATTGCGCATCGCCTTACCCATTCTGGGCATTATTTAGGGCGTATTAATCAGCAAGAGCGCGAATTATTATTTAGTGAAGATACACAATCTGTCGCTATTTATTTAATTGGCGATACTAAACACCCTATCGCTATTTTGGCGTTTGGTAGCAGTAACGTAAACCATTTTGAGCCCGCTCAAGATAACCTGTTTGTACTCGACTTTATAAACGCATTGCACCTGCGGTTGCAAAAACTAGCATGAATGACGATGCGCCTAATACCACTGAGTTAAGCGACAATTGGCGTACTCCCATAACGCTATTTAGCGACTATTTAAAGTTTGAAAAACAATATTCAGCGCACACCGTAAACCAATATGTAAGTCAACTTGGCTTTGCAGCCCTTTATTTTAGCAAATTATGTGATGACTGGTTTGGCGTTCAAGGCGAGCATATTCGCCGCTACAGCATGGCACTGCGCTCAAAACAATTAAGTGGGCGTACTATTAGCTTAAAACTCAGCTGCATTCGTAGTTTGTATAAGTTTTTAAAAGCAAAAAATATTGCCGAGCAATCGCATTACCATAATCCGGCAATAGGTATAAAAGGCCCTAAGTTTGCAAAGCCCCTACCTAAAAATCTCGATGTAGATCAAATGGCACGCTTACTCGAAATACCCGACGACGAACCTCTCGCAATTAGAGATAAAGCAATGATGGAGCTTATGTATTCATCAGGGCTTCGTATAAGCGAATTAGTTGGCGCTAACATGCAAGATATTAGCGCTGCTAATGGCGAAATTTTAGTGCGTGGTAAAGGCAATAAAGAGCGATTAATTCCGGTGGGCAAAAAAGCGTTAGACGCATTAAAAAAATGGCTCTCAATACGCCCTCAGTTTGCAAAGCCCGATGAAATAGCAGTATTTTTAAGTAGCCAAAAAAATCGTATTTCGATTCGCCAAGTGCGCCTACGCATGCAAGAGTGGGGAATAAAACAAGGCATTAGCTCGCAGGTTCACCCGCATAAGCTGCGCCACTCGTTTGCGTCACATATTTTAGAATCATCTGGTGATTTACGCGCCGTGCAAGAATTACTAGGGCATAGCAGTTTGTCGGCTACACAAGTGTATACGCATTTAGATTTTCAACATTTAGCCAAGGTGTACGACAACACTCACCCTCGCGCAAAAAAACGAACTGATTAGGAAAATAAATATGATCCGATTTAATCGTGCTATTAAGCCATTTTCTGTCATGAGCTTTGATTTAGACGACACGCTATACAGCAATCACCCTATTATAAAAGCAGCCGTTAAAGCCCAACAAAATTATCTAAACGCGCTACCGGGCTATCAAGAGCAAGGTCCAAAGTACTGGCAACTATGCCGTAACGAAGCCGTATTACAATCACCAGAACTTGCCGATAACGTCACTAAATGGCGCCAACATACACTGCGTTTAGCGCTTTCCAAGTTAAATTTAAACGTCGATGATGTAGAGCTTCATGCAAATGCCGCCTATAACGCCTTTGCCGATGCGCGCAGCAACATAGTGGTTAACGATGACGTACTTAACCTGCTGGATAACTTGGCAAAACATTTCACTCTTATTGCAATTACTAACGGTAACGTAGAAATTGAACGCTTTAATTTACACAATAAATTTGAGCTAGTACTGCAAGCGGGTATGCACGGTAAAGCAAAACCTCACACCACTTTATTTGATAAAGCAGCCGCACATTTAAACGTTGCTAAAAGCGATATTTTACATATTGGTGATAGCCTAGATACCGACGTGCAAGGCGCAAATAATGCCGGTTGCCAATCGGTATGGTTAAACGACCAAGACGCTAATTATAGCTATAAAGGGCTGGCTGATATTGAAATAGCCAATATTCATGCATTAACGCACTTTATAAAATAATACCAATTGCATTAAATAAGAGGTAATAATGAGTCACTATGCCAAGCTAATCACCTTGCTATTAATTGGCTCACTTAGCCTTAACGCTTATTTATTATGGCCGCAGCCTGCGTTAACTAAAGTACAAAAAACGCAAAGTGCCCAGCAAAGCGTATCGCCTAAACAACAAAATACGTTATTAAATACGGCAAAGCAGCAATTTAAACAACACCAATTTGAAGCCGCACTTAGTAGCTATCAACAACTCAAAAATAGCTACCCAGAAATTGCAAAAAACCTTTATTCATCGTGGCTAGTGCAGCTTAAAACATGGCTAAATAGCAATTTATTACTTAGCGAATCATTTCTCAATGCGCTATTAAATAACAGCCCTTATAACGTAGAATTACTTAATTTGCAGGTTGAGTATTTAATAAATAGCGAGCAAATACAAAACGCCATTATTGCTTTATTTGAGCTTAATTCATTACTACCTGCCCATCAGCAAAACAACGTAAATACACGTTTAAATACACTCACTCAAAACGAATTACACACATTAACTGAGCAACAAAATTGGCAAGCTATTATTGAGCAAACACAAATTTGGCTTGATTATAAAAGCGATAACGCACAGTTTTTATACCCGCTTGCGTATGCCTACTATCAGCAAGGCGATTTAATTAGCGCACAAGCAACCCTTGAGCGAATGCCACACCAGCATAATCTAAAAAGCCAAGTGCAAACACTGCAAGCCATGATCAATAAAGCGCAATCGCAAGACGACTTCGTTGCTTTAACACCTTACGGCGCGCATTACTTAATAAATACCGAAATAAATAATAATCTATCAACCGAACTAATGATTGATACAGGCGCAAGCGTCACCTCACTGCCTAGTAATATTATTAACCAAATTTCACCACAACCTTTGTATTTAGGCGATGTGACGGTAAACACAGCGAATGGTCAAATTGTTGTAAAGCGCTATCAAATTGAATCGTTTAAAGTGGGCTCGCAAATTATTTATGGTTTTGAAGTGCTAAGCATTGAAAACACCCGCGACCAAGGTTTGCTAGGAATGAACTTTTTATCGCGATTTAAATTTAATATAAATCAACAAACAGATGAGTTAGAGTTGAGTGCTAAATAATTAAAAACCCAAAGGTAACACATGACACTAAATGACTATTTAAAAACCCTTGCAGAAAACCCAAAAAGCATTCAATTTACCGATACAATGGCGGTGATTGAAGCAAATTACGACTTTACTGCATGTGGCTTTAATAACCATGGATTACTTAGCTCAGCAAGTGAGAACAACGGATCGTGTAAAATTTTTGCGTTTGCTAAATTAAACGATTTAAGTAAACAAAATACATTGGATTGCTTTGGTAAATTTTACCGCGAAGACGTACTGCAAAACCCTAAAGGGGGATGATCACATGAACATTCGCACGTTTATGTTAGCACCAGAGGCAACACCGTTTTTAGGTATTACCTTTGAAGGCGAGCCACTAAAAGCAAAATAGTCAGCAAAAAATTAAAGTGGCTTTTCCATAAAATAACGCGTACCAGAGCGTGGGTAATTATTAAGTTGATACTTGACACTATAACCGCGCTTTTCGTAAAAAGGTTTTGCTTGAAAATCAAGTGTATCAAGCTGAGCAGTTGTTGCTTCTAGTTCAATAGCAGCTTGTTCAAGTGCCGTTAGCAGTTTATCTGCAAGCCCTTTACCTCGTGCACTATCGCTACACCAAAGCCAACTAATCATCAGCCAATTTCCAAACACACACCCACTAATACCGGCAACAAGCTCGCCTTGCTCATCAGTAAATTTATAACCTAATGGCACTCTTTGCGCATCAAAATACTGGGCGTTAAATTCAACCATTTGTGCGCGAAGCGCTGAGTTTAACGCATCGGTATTATCTACTTTTAATTGATACATTTATCGCCCTTAAAAAGCAGATACTAGCAAATTAGCTTAATCAATAAAGATTATTTTTACCGTAAGGTACTTCAAGCATATTGCTGCCGGTTTTTTCTGGCTGGCCGCACATTTCATCGTAAGCGCTTGTTTGGCGCAGCGCTTGTTTGGCGCAGCACCATTTCGGCATACGCTATTTTGTCAAAACGTTTTTGTACATGCAGTGGGCTGAGAGCTCTTAAAAACTCACCGCTGTCTTCTGTTACATAATATTCAACATTATTAATCATTACCGATACTTGATAAAGCGCCATATCTAAAGAGTGAACAATAACTTTTTGTAGCGGCTCGTGCTTTTTTAACTGTGAAAATTTAATACCCATAATTTTTGCCTTAATTAAATTTAACATTATCGATACGCAGCTTTGCTATAATCGCGATCAAATTTTTATTAGCCGCTGGCATCACACGTTATGAGCACAAAAATCCGACTCGCTAAATATATTGCCCATGCAGGTATTTGTTCTCGTAAACAGGCATCGCGTTTAATTGATGAAGGTGTTGTGACTGTAAATAATCGCCCAGCAAATCATATTGATCACGTTGATGAGCAAGACACAATAATAGTGAACGAAAAAGAAATTAAAGGTGCTGCCGACTTAGTTTATTTTGCGTATCACAAACCAGTGGGTATTGATTGCAAATTAAATATTGATGACTCAGCCAGCCTTATCCACCATTTGCCCAATCTCACCCGTGTTTACCCTATTGGACGATTAGATAAAGACTCTCGCGGTTTACTTATTTTGACCAACGATGGGGATTTTTGTAACCAACTAATACATCCTGACTTCCACCAGCCTAAACATTATTTAGTCACCGTACATAAGCCTTTAGACGATGCTTTTTGTAAAAAAATGGCAGCAGGCGTACCCGTTGATAAACACATAACCCTACCTTGTGAGGTAAGTAAAATAGCCAGTAACCAGTTTAGTATTGTTTTAAAGCAGGGGCTAAACAGGCAAATACGTAAAATGGCGCATTACTGCGGATACAAAGTTATTGATTTATATAGAGCGCAATTTAGTGACCTTGTACTTGAGGATTTAAACCTCCCTGAAGGGCAGTATATCCGCATTAATAAAGCTGATATTTTAAAAGCCCACAGCTAACCTCCTGCCTATTAGTTTAAATAACACACTAAAAAGTTAAAAAATAAACTTGCATTTATGGATTACAGGTGTAGTCTTTGATTAAAGATTACATTTGTAGGCAATAGCATGATTGAGTTATCAAAAGCAGAATTTGACGTGCTCGACGCACTTTGGATTAACTACCCCGCCACCGCGAGCCAAATAATTGAGCGCTTAAGCGACGATAAGCAATGGCACGAAAAAACCATTAAAACCCTACTAGGTCGACTAGTAAAAAAAGGCGCACTTACATTTGAAAAAGAAGGTCGTCAGTATATTTATATGCCGTGTATGGAGCGCGCCGACTACACCTTAAAAGAAAGCCAAAACTTTATTGAGCGCTTTTTTAGTGGACGTATTGCGCCACTTGTAAGCGGTTTTGCTAAATCGGAGCAGCTTTCTCAGCAAGATATAAACGAGCTTAAAAAAGTTATAGATGACTGGGAAAAAAACCAAAAGTAAGGGATTAACATGGTTATTCAAACTGGTTTTAATTGGTTGATTGAGCAGCAATTACTATTAAGCATTTTGTTTTGTGGATTTATTTTACTCGAGCGATTTGGTTTAAAAGCCCTTGGCTCGCGATTTGTATATAAATTAGCATGGCTATTACCTGCGGCATTGGTTATCGCTAATTTACCAAACGCGATTAAACCACTGCAAAACAGTAATATTAGTCACTACTTAATCACCCCCAACCAACCTTTTACAAACGAGGTAGGTATTAGCTGGGCGCTCATATATGTACTTATTACCGCAGGGTTATTAATAGCCAGCTTTATTACGCATACCCGTTTTGTTAAAAGCCTGCAGTTAACTGAGTTACCACAATTTGAAGGCACTCTTACCGCTGATGTTAAAACTTATACCAGCCAACATGTAGCCACGCCAATGGTGGTCGGTATTTTAAACAGCAAACTGGTGTTACCGACTAACTACAATACTCAGTTTGATCAAGCCACATTAGCACTTATTTTAGAGCACGAAAACGTACACATTAAACGCAAAGACAACCTAACAAACGCACTTATATTACTGCCTACCATTTTACTGTGGTTTAACCCACTAGCTTGGTTTTGTTACGCAAGTATGCGCCGACTACAAGAGCTGACTTGTGATGAACGGGTACTTAGCAATAAAACCACACAACAACATATTTTATATAGCAAAGCCTTAATAAACTGCGCGGCGAATGCGCCCACAGGGCTTATGGCTTATTCACACTACGGAGATAAAAAAACCATGTTACAACGACTAACTAATATAAAACACAGCGCAGAGCGTTCAAAGTTTGCTAAAGGTGGCTTATTACTTGTAGCCGCAAGCATGCTAAGCGGCTTAGCCATTGCAAAACAACCAGAAGTAAATAAAACGCAAGAGGAGCATATCTCACCAACAATACGCATTGAACCTGCTTATCCAATACAAGCAGCTCAACAAGGGATCAGCGGCTCTGTTGTATTAAAATACGATATTGCAGCAAACGGTAAAACAAAAAACATTAGTGTTATTCAATCTAAACCTAAAGATGTTTTTGATAAATCAGCGAAAGAGGCACTAGCAAAGTGGAAATATAAAGCATCTGATTCAGGTTTTGAAGATGTACTTGTACAACTAGATTTTGCGATTAATAGTGAAGTGGCACCTACCGATTTAATTGAGCGAATTAAAGTATCGCATTAACACCACGAGTTGTTCAAGACTACAAAGCAAGCACCCTTCTAGGCTGCTTGCTTTGTGGTTTTACGCTATAAAGTTATAAACTCACCACAATCATGGCAATGGCCGTACCCAAACCAATAAACCACACTAATGAGCGAATTATATCTAGGTTCATATAGTAAAATACGCAATACAAAATACGCGACACAATATGCGTAACAGCTAACATTTCGGTCACTGCACCTACAGAGCCAGTGCCCAGTACAACTGCAATAGCGACAGCAAAAACAGCGAGCGATTCAAAACAATTTTGATGAGCCGCGAGCGCCCGTGCACCAAAGCCGGTTAATTTTGTTTGTTGCGCCCTTGGGTGTTTATTATCGTATCGACCTAATTTTGCCATTGCTATAGCAACCGGCACTTTTGCAAAGTAAGGCATTAATACCGCAAGTAATGCACATACAACTAATGTTGTCATAATTTATCCTTTTGATGTTTCGGATAATTTAGCATAAACGTAATAAAAAAGCCGCCAGATACGTTTTATGACAAACGCTGGCGGCTAACAATAACATCAGGCTTACTATAGCTAAATTTATCCTCAAACCCGTGCGACATAATGTCGCAGATGATGAATATTCAATATCACGGTTAATGAATCGCTTTACTTCATAAAGCTTGTTAACTTTACTGCCTTACATTTTAACGACGAATACCATGACTTGGATCTTTTTCACTTTTTTAGCCGCCTTCATGCAAGCATGGCGTAATGCCCTGCAAAGTAAATTAAGTAACGATGTGAGTGTTGCTGGCGTAACCCTCTCCCGCTTTATTATTGCAGGCCCTATTGCTGCCGTGTATTTATATGGTTTGTATCAATACCAAGATACCGCCATGCCTACGTTTAATAATGCCTTTTGGGGATTTATTGTAGGCGCAAGTGTTATGCAAATACTTGCCACTGGTTTAATGGTTAAGTTATTTAAAATGAATAATTACGCTGTAGGTGCTGGTCTTGCCAAAAGCGAAGCGTTAGTGGCTGCTATTTTAGGTGTATTATTTTTTGGCTCGGCACTTTCTTTACTCGGTTGGCTTGGTGTGTTTTTTGGCGCTATTGCCGTATTGTTACTCAGCGGCATAACAAGCGTTAAACACTTTAATGCTAAAACTGCATTACTAGGACTGGCATGCGGTACTTGCTTTGCACTTACCTCACTGTGGGTACGTGAAGCGAGCTTAAACTCAGGATTATTATTCCCACATTCAGCCGCTTGGGTTTTACTGTTTGTAATTAGCTTACAAACGCTAATACTACTGGGCTATTTATTACTAAAAGAGCCACATACTCTTAGTAAACTTTGGCAATATAAAGGTATTACAACAGCCGTTAGTATTTTTAGCTGTGTAGGCTCAATTGGTTGGTTTAGTGCAATGAGCTTGCAGCACGTGGCGTATGTTAAAACGCTTGGACAGGTGGAAGTGTTTTTTACGATGCTAATTGCTGTGCTTTGGCTAAAACAACCACCAAAACACCAGGAAAGCGCAGGGCTATTATTGATTGCAGTGGCTGCCATATTGGTTATGTAAACTTGCAAAGCCTTCACCAGGCAGCTTTTTACTCAGGATAGTAGCCTTTTCAAACTTAGCAGGTGAAACGCCGCCTGTGCGTAGCTAGCACTTTTTTGTACTGTAAAACTTATCTATAAAATATTTCAGCTTTCGTATATTCGCGTGGCGAATATATTTTATGCTTAATTATTCGTTTTTTAATTGTTGTAAAAAAGCTTTCAGCACCCGCATTATCATGACAGCTCCCTGCACGGCTTCATCGAAAATACAAGATTATGTTTTCTCATGAAGATGAGGTAGCCAGCGCTAACTTATTGACTACCTTGATCATTATACTACTGTACAACTGCTGAGCATTATCCCAATTCGAATATAAGCGTAAACTTAGCTCCCCCATAACTACTATTCGACAATAAAATATTCGCCCCGTGAAGATCAACTATTTCTTTTACAATAGACAAACCGAGCCCAAATCCTGCCCTGTCTGAATGAACTTCTTGTCGAAAATATGGTTGAAAAACCTGTTCGCTATTTTCCTTTTTTATTCCCTGCCCATCATCTTCTATAAAGATATTAATATTTTTATTTTGTTTTTGGACGGTTATATATATATTATCTTTGCCATATTTGTCGGCATTTATCACTAGGTTTCTTATTGCTCTTGACAATAAAGAGCCATCCGCAATTAGATTACAGGGTGACTCAATTTTGAGGTGGATTTTACTCTTGCACTCCTGTTGAAAATTTTCGCAATTTAATGCTAAAAAATCCCCTACCTCAATTGATTTCTGTTCTAACTTTAGTTCTGCTCTTTCCATTTGAGCATATTGCAGTAACTCTTCTACCATTTCTTCCATAACAAAAATCTGTTTCTCTAGACCACTAAAATGCTCTTGTGACGATTTATCTATTATTTTGCTTAATAGCTCTATATATAAGTGCATTTTAAATAGAGGGGAGCGAATTTCATGTGCAAGAGAAAGGGTTAGTCGCCTATGACTACTTAACAGTCGCTCTAATCTTTCAGCCATATCGTTTAAAGAAGAATTTAGTCTTCCCACTCTCAGAGAGCTTTTCGTAGGCACTCTTGCAAAAAGTTCCCCTTCGCTGATATTCACTACAGTTGCTTCAATTAATCTCAGCTTTCGATGTAAATTAAAAAACCAAATAAAGCAGCAAAGTGCAACCATAAAAACCAAAGTAAGAACAATATAATTATCTAACTTATGTGTTAATTGAATCAATTCATTTGATTCATCTTCACGCATTCTATAATACTGTTCGCCAGAAAAGACTTTAAAGTAATCATAAAATTCATCGTCAACCCAGACATCTTGAGATGTTAATTCATTACGAATGTTAGGAGGAATAGCAGATTTCGATATGGGTTCAATAATAACTTTGTTACGTTCAGCGATTAATTGCAGGAGATGCTCTTGTTTATCTTCTGATATGTGTTTTTCTAGCTCATTTAGTAAGATAACTTCTGCGGAAAAGTTATCAGCATCAATAATATTGTATACATCAACATACAAGTAGGTATTTAATATATGTAACATTATAAAAAATAAATACAATGTAAACAGTAAACCAAAATACAAAGGTAAAAATAGTCTAGCCATGATAAAAACTTTTCAAGTTAGCGAAGTATAGTTCTCAAAGAGAACTTAGATAGCTTCTAAATAAATTAGATGTGTGATTACCAAAAATCAGGAACGAACATATAACCTTTACCACGCACAGTAATTATCCCTTGTGGTCTAGAAGCATTATCTTTCAGCTTCTTTCTTATTTGAGAGACTTTATTATCAATCGATCGATCCAGTCCATCATAGTCTATGTTTCTTAAAGATTTAATTAATTCTTCTCGGCTGATTACTTGCTCTGAGTTTTCGACAAGGTGCCATAACAATGAAAATTCAGACGGGGTTAAATGAATTAACTGATTATCTAATTTACACCGTTTGAGTTGGTTACTTAGCCATAACGCCCCATAGGTCCGCTCTTTATTAGAAGGTTGAATTAGGATTTTTTCTTGAATAGAGGCTTTTCGAGAAAGTAAGTTTTTAATTTTTGCCAAAAGAACTCGCGGTAAAACGGGTTTTTGCATGAAATCATCAATTCCCATTTCAAGTGCCGCAACCTGATCCATATCATCTGCACTTGCAGTGAGCATCAAAATTATACCCTTAAATTGTTTTCTTAACTGAACTCCTATGGTTAAACCGTCAACTTTAGGTAACATCAAATCCAATATAACCATATCAGGGTCATGAGTAAGAATAACTTCTACGGCGTTCTCCCCAGAATTAAGAGCTATTACATTAAAACCATACCCTGATAAATAGTTTGTTAGTAAATGAGAAAGCTCCTCATCATCTTCTATTAAGAGTATTTTTGAAGAAAAGTTCATAGCGCTCAAAGTATCGTATATGATTAGCAAACTTTGAGTATAACAAATACCGAAAAGTTAGTAAGGGGATAACATCCCCTCTAAGTACTTTATTTAATCATCTTTGAGTAAGTATTTACTCATTTCTTCATCAGACATTTCATGAATACTATCAAAAGGAGCAGCATTAATAGTAAAGAAATAAAACTCAGGTCCTAATTCATCACCTAACATTTCACGGAAATAAGTTAATTGTGATTTGTGAGCAGGGTCATCTTCGCTCAACTGGTCAGCCGTTTTGCCAGATTCACAACACCAAGAATGCACGCCAACTATAGCACCGCTTTCATATACACGTTGATAACCAGATGCAAATAAATCTACACCTCCAGAATATATTCTAGAACCTTTCTCTACTTTTGTTGTTAACTGAGCATTACGGATCAACCTTCCTGTATGTGAGTTAATATCATCATCAACAGAGCCAGTAATAGTTTGTAAGAGTAACGTTGTAACTTCAGGGTTATTATTTACAAGATCTTGAATCTGTATGTAAGTCTTTGTGCCTAATTCACCTTTTACTGTTGCAATAGTTCCTTCTATTGCTAATGTTGTACTACCACTCGAAACTACAGAATCATTAATAACAAGGCGAACACTGTAATCTTGTTGAGCAGTATTATTAAGTCTACCAGTATAAATGGCATTATCATCATCAAATTCAATCGATATGTCATAGCCAAACAAATATGCGTCCACTTCCTCTTGAGCAGCCCCTAGATCTCCAGTCCCAGTTTCTATTACATAGAGGTGAGCCAAGGGTACCCCTTCAATAAAGTCAAAGCCAAAAGACAAAAAACCTTTTTCATAGCTGGCATATACAACTTTCCCCTTTACATCAGTAGAATGAACCGATATATCATATTGCACGCCATCAATTTGCAGCTCTAATTGATCATACTTATATTTAAACTCTTCAACATATTCCGCAACGTCATCAGGATGAAGGTTATAAACTGCTTCAGGTTGAGTAATTGTTGTTGAGCTATCTGTAGGATCTGATGCCGTTGTAATCGGCTCACTCTTAGTACTGTTACTTCCACCACAAGCAACTAAAGCTATGGCAAGTACAATTGGGCAAGTATATTTCAAAATTGTGTTCATGGTATTTCCAGTTCAGTTTCTTAAGCTGGAGTAAGTGTATTGGAAACCAACAATTACTAATATCACTTATATGTCTTGCAAATGTATGTAAAAAACTTACATTCTGTACGGTGAATTATTCATTAATTGCTCTAGATTTCTGAATCCATAAATTTGACAATGAAGTATTAATCACTTGATACGATCGCACTGTCCTACTAACTTAGATGGTTAAACGACTCAACTTTCTTTTAACTTTTATAACGATTTAGCCTGTTGATAAGGCTAAACTTTAAGATTAGGTTGGTTATGTTGCTAGGTTAAAAGTATCAAAAAGCGCAGGCTTTTATACCTGCGCTATTATAATTTTTTTATAGCTTTAAAGACTGATTCTAAGAGCTGATTTTTAGTGTTATTACACCGCTAATAATCATTAGTACACCGGCAATACGACCAAATGTGGCGGCATCGTTATAAAACAATATACCCACTAAAAACGTACCTGCAGCGCCAATGCCTGTCCATACGGCGTATGAGGTGCCCATAGATATTTGCTTTTGGGCAAGCCACAACATAAAACCACTAGCAACTAAAAATGCCACCGCTATTGCTATGCCTTGCCAACGAGTATCTGGGTTTTGCGACACCTTTAAACCTATCGGCCAGCCAATTTCAAGTAAACCGGCAATAACCAAATAAATCCACGCCATTAAACATCTCTCTTTTTCAATATAACTTCATATAAATCTTCGCGGCGGTCTTTTAAGTTACGCACTGTGCCTTCGCTGTGAAGAATTTTTAACTTATCCATATCAAGGTCACTAAATAACAGCATTTCTGTATTAGGTGTGGCTTCGTTAAGTGTTGCATCGTGCGGGAACGAAAAATCAGAAGGCGTTAACACTGCCGATTGTGAGTACTGCACATCAAGGCTTTCTACTTGTGGTAAATTACCTACCGAGCCTGCAATAACTACATAACATTCGTTTTCGATTGCGCGTGCTTGTGCACAATGGCGAACACGTAAGTAGCTATTTTTAGTGTCTGTCCAAAATGGCACAAACAAAATATCTAACCCTTGTTTTGCTAATATGCGCGATAATTCAGGGAACTCAACGTCATAACAAATTTGAATACCTACACGCCCGGCATCAGTTTCAAATACAGCAATTTTGTCGCCGCCTTGAATAACCCAATCGTTTTGCTCATGCGGGGTAATGTGTATTTTACGTTGCTCGTCTATTTTACCGCTACGGTGACATAAATAACTCACGTTATAAATTTTATCATCTTCGGCAAGTGGCATAGAGCCAGTAATTATATTGGCGTTGTATTCTATTGCCATACGCGACATCGCGTTTTTAAACGTTTCGGTATATTCGGCTAAATAACGAATCGCTTCCGTTTGGTTGCTTTGATTTCCTAAGCCCATTAGTGGTGCGTTAAAAAATTCAGGGAATAATATAAAGTCACTTTTGTAGTCAGATACGGTATCTACAAAGTATTCAACCTGCTTTAGCATTTCTTCAACCGATTCAACGCAGCGCATTTGCCATTGCACAGCACCTACACGCACTATTGATTTAGTTGACTCAAGTACCGTGTCGGTTGGTTCATACATAATGTTATTCCACTCAAGTAAAGTGGCGTAACCAACTGACTCTTGATCCTCTGGTAAGTACTTTTTAAGTAAACGCTTTACCTGAAAATCGTTAGATAACTGAAAACTTAAAATAGGATCGTACAGCTCTCTTTGATCTACTTTTGCAATGTATTCCATTGGCGTCATTTCACTACTGTGATTAAAATAACGTGGAATACGCCCACCCGCTAAAATAGCGCGTAGGTTATATTGGCGGCACAGTTCTTTACGGGCATCATAAAGGCGACGACCTAAGCGCATGCCTCTGTGAGTTTCGCTAATAGCAACATCTAAGCCGTATAGCGCATCGCCGTCGGTATCGCTAAATACACGGTCGTGGCCATCTGCAATATCTTCGTATGTATGCGGGTTTGAAAAGCGTGTGTAATCAACTTGCACGCTCAGCGCTAAGCCCACCAGCACGCCGTCATCTACAATACCTATTTGTCCTTCAGGAAATTGGTCTATTAATCTAAAAATGGTATGACTTGGCCACGCACCACCTAAGTCGGGATACGCTTGATCCATCAAGGTTTTAATTTGCGGATATTGCTCTCTGGTTAAGTTACAAATTTCAAGATGGGTTTTTTCTGCCGACATACACAACTCCTTTAGGCATAAGAAAATAAAAGCCGAATGCACTTTAAAATACATTCAGCTTTGTATCATGTTTTTTACTTTAGATGTACTACTTTAAGCTGCGGTAAAAGAGTGTGGTTACTTTCTCTTTTGGTAACCAGCCTGCGTATTCAAGACCAAGTTCTGCCAATGGATCGGCTTTAAGTACTTGCTCTAAGCTTGCATTATTTTGCATTGCTTTTAGCATCACATCTTTCGCGCTTTGAACTAACTTACCATACGCTATTAGTCCTGAACGGTCACTTACCTTACCGTGCCCTGGTATTACTTTAGTGTTGTCGTCAATTTGTTTAACTACATCGTCTACTGCCGCTAAAATACCATTAACGCTACCGCCGCTATCTACATCAACAAACGGTAAGCTACCAAAATTAAAGTAAATGTCGCCCATGTGTACTATGTTGTCGTTACTAAAAAAGATAACTGAATCGCCATCGGTATGTGCATGCTCATAATGCACCACATGGGCGTGTTCGTTATTAAAATGCAGTTTTAAATCGTGACCAAAACTAATGCGCGGTAAAAAGTCTGACCCTTCTCCATGCTGCTCTTCTAAACGTTTATGTACATTGTCGTGTGCTATAACGTGCGCACCCGCTTTAGCAAAATTTTCGTTGCCGCCGGTGTGATCGCCATGATGATGCGTATTAATAACAAACTCTGCACTGCCTGGTTTTAAATCGCTAATCGTTTTTTTAATATCATCTGATAACTTGGCAAACTGATCATCAATAATATAAATGCCATCATCGCCTACACTTGCTGCAATATTACCGCCTTGCCCAAATAGTACGTATACATGGTCACTTAATTTTTGTGCTGTTACTGGGCCTTCATCGGCTTGCGCTGTAGTGCTTAGTAATAAACCTGTTATTAATGCGGGTAGTATTTTTTTCATTTTAGTTCTCTGTTGTTTTATTAGTGATTATATAGAACGTGTTTAGGTATACTTTAGTTCATCGCGTAGGCTCTATTACTATTTGATGTATTAATTCTTGAGGTAATAAAGGCGTATGTTTGCCCTCTACATAGTCACTAAAACCCGCTCTATAAAATTCAGATAACGGATGCCCCGATTGCCCTCCCGGAATAGCTAAAATTGCACGTTTTAAATGACCTGGTTGAGCAATAAAGCGCTGCGATGCGCCAAAACTACGCCCTTGTACAGCGGGCATGTAACTATCGCCAAAACCTTGTGCTGTAGGCATATTTAAAAACTTAGCAAGTAAGGGGATTTGCTTTGCAAACGGATGCTCTATTACTAGCTCGTTTACCTTGCCCCACTGCCAACTTTGTACGTTATTACCAAATTGCTCGGTAAGCTTAGTAACAGTTTGGCTAAATGCACCGAGTAATTGCGCATCCCAACTTTTAAATTGTGGGTTTAACCATGTGTCGGGTTTGTTGTTAATAAGCTGCCAAACTGCGGGCTCTAAATCTCGTTTTACGTATTTAAGTGTGCCTTGCTGTTTATTTAATTGGCTTTCAATATTACTAAATAAAATATTAATGACTTCATCGCGGTAGCGCTTAACTAAGGTATACCCTATGGAGGTTGAACATGCACATTGCTGCCAATTTTCGAGCGCGGTTATATATTGCTGATTTTTAGTTTGCTCGGTGTTTAATTGCTTTAATAGCAAAGCATGCCAAGGCATTAAAAAGCGAGCTTGGTTATCGAGCTGTAGAGCGTAAAAGTCGCTCTCTGCAAATGTTTGTTTTTCAAATAATCTATCGCGTATTTGGCTTGAGCGCGCGCCCAGTGCATAGCCACCATTACCAAAACGGGTATTATCTTCAGCCGACACCACGCGAGAATTACCAGTCCATAATCGCCCGCTTTGTGGGTTTTTAACAAATGGGCGTTGTAACTCGCTTTGCTGCCAAAGCGCTGAGTAGTCATCGGCATTTACACCAAGTTCGCTAGGCGTTTTACGCGCTGGGATACCGCCCATATGCTTCCACGCTGCGCTGCCCTGGCTGTCGACCACCATTAGATTTTGCACCGGTATTCCCACATCGCTTGCGACAGCAAGTGCATCATCTACTGTTTTGGCTTGCTCTAATTTTAATAACTGCATATTAACGGCATAAGGCTGGTATGCCGCCCAGCTAAGTGCATAAGGTTTTTCGTTAATGTATTTTACAGGTCCGTATTCGCTGAGTATTAATGAGTAGTTTTCGACCTCCCCATCGGGTAATGCAATAGGCTCATCAACTTGCCATGTTTTACTGTTATCGTTTAATGCAATCCAATCGGCGGTATCTAAATAACCGTTAGTAAATCCCCATGCAACATTATTGTTAGTGCCCACTACAATGGCGGGCGCTCCGGGCAGGGATACACCGGTTACCTGAGCAGGATCTCCATTTTTTATATAATTTAACTGCGCTCTGTACCAAATTACAGGTACTGCCATCGATAAGTGCATATCATCCGACACCATACCCGCACCTGTTTTAGTAAGCGTCCCCGTAACTGCCCAGTTATTACTGCCGCGCTCTTGATTAGCGTCAATGCTTTTAACTGTCTGTTTTGTTTGAGTTGGCAAAGTAGGTATGCCGCCGTTATAGGCCGCTAATTTGCTGCCATCAAGTGCGGCTTGGTATTTGCTCGGTTGCGTTAAAAAATCAACCATTTGCTTACCATACGCTTGCTCAATTTGAATAAGTGCTTGGTCACGCTTAAATGTGGCACTTTGCAAATCAAGGTACATGCTAAATATAACTAATAGGCTGTCTTCGCTTTGCCATGGATTTTGTGCTGCACCCGTTAGTAAATATTCAAAGCTTGAATACCCTACTTGCGCCAATCCTTCGTTTACACCTTGAGCGTAACTTTTAAGTAATTGCTTATCTGCATCAGGCAGCGTTTGTAAAATAATTTGGCTGCGTTTGCGTAATTGATGAAAACGCATTTTTTTATCAAGCCCCAGCGCTGCTTTACCAAATAATTCACTTAGCTCGCCTGCAGCGTTGCGCCTTAATAAATCCATTTGAAAAAAGCGGTCTTGCCCATGCGCATAACCTAAACCATAGGCGGCGTCGTTTCGGCTATTTGCGTTTATTACTGCTTGCCCTAGTGCATCGCGCGAAATTTTTACAGGCTCTACTACTGCGTTACTACGTCCGTTTCCATCAAGGGCGGGTAAACTTAAAGTAAGTACACCATAAACAACGGCGGTACTTGCCAGTCCTAAAATCACAATTAATAACAACAAGCGTTTGATTACTTTAAACATCAACCTTTCCTTTGCACGTTTTTGACCAAGCGTTAAGGGCATATAATAACCATAGTTTTATTAAATAATAATGTTCTTGCTCGCAAAGGGTGAAATAAACATCAAAATCCACGATAATGTCGGCTCCACACATCGTGCAGAACTAGTTGAGTAAAATATGACTGAAAAAACATTTATCAAAGGTAAAGACCGCGACCTAGAATCGTCAATCTCTACCATGCAAAACAAGCTTAAAGCCCTAAACATTAATGTTGAAGAAGCGCTTTGGCTTAACCCTGTAGCTAACTGTTATTCGGTTCATATAAAAGACAGTGATTGCGGTGTTATGTTTACCAATGGTAAAGGCGCAACCGACAAAGCCTCTATTGCCTCAGCGCTAGGTGAATACTTTGAGCGTTTAAGCTGTAACTACTTTTTTGCAGACTTTTATTTAGGTGAAGAATTTGCCAATGGCGAGTTTACTCATTACCCAACCGAAAAATGGTTTAAAGTTGAAGGCGATGAAGTACCACAAGGTATTATGGATGAAAGCTTATGGGATTACTTTGACCCAGAGCGCGAACTTACCGCATCACACCTTTTTGATTTTAACTCAGGCAATATTGACCGTGGTATTTGTACCCTGCCCTACACACGCCAGCGCGATAACCAAGACGTATACATTCCAGTAAATGTTATTGGTAATATTTTTGTATCTAACGGTATGAGCGCAGGTAACACAAAATTTGAAGCACGCGTACAAGGTTTATCAGAAGTATTTGAACGCGCTATTAAAAACCGCATCATCGCCGAAGGTATTTGTTTACCAATCGTGCCTGAAGATGTTGTTAAGCAATACCCTAAAATTCACGAAGCGTGTGAAGAACTTCGCGGCCATGGCTTTCATTTACGTATTGCCGATGCATCACTTGGTGGCAAATACCCTGTAATGAGCGTAACGCTTATTAACCCAACAGATGGTTCTGTATTTGCCTCTTTTGGTGCTCACCCATCATTTGAAGTTGCACTTGAGCGTACCGTTACCGAGTTACTACAAGGTCGCCGTTTAGATCAGTTAGATGTATTTCAACCAGCAACATTTGATAACGATGAAGTAGCAACACCAGAGAACATTGAACTGCACTTTATTGATTCAAGTGGTTTAATTTCACATGATTTCTTCCGTGCAAAACCTGACTTTGAATTTGTACATTGGGACTTTAGCGGTACAACAGAGCAAGAATATAATTTCTGTACCGACCTAATTCACAGCATGGATCATGATATCTACATCATGGATTACACGCACCTAAACGTATACGCATGTCGTATTTTAGTACCGGGCATGTCAGACATTTACCCTGTTGATGAACTAATTTGGCGTAATAACAATGAAGGCGCTAAATTCCGCGAAACATTCCTATCGCTTGATCAGTACGATGCCGAGCAATGGATGGAGATTTACGACAGCCTTGAAGAAGCCGGTCACAGCGATATTATTCGCGCCGCAGAATTTATTGGTTTAGCAACTGATGCCGACACGCCATGGCACACACTACGTATAGGTGAGCTTAAAGCGCATCTTTGCTTAGCTGCAGGCAGTGAAGAGGCAATCGATTGGGTAGATTGGATACTTCATACAGGCCAAGTAAACGAAGATGCAATGCGCCATTTTCGCTGTTTAAAAGCTATTTTAGAAATAAAATATGATGACGAGCGCCAATACGCTGATTACCAAGATGCGTTAGGCTTAATGTTTGGCGCTAATAACGTAACACTCGCTATTGAAATTGCCGAAGGTGAAAAACAATTTAACGGTTTAACTTTCCCTGGTTTATCGCTTGAAGGCTTTAAAAAGCATGCGGCACTACTTGATGGTTACCGCAAGCTACATGTAGCAAAGCAAAATCATTGGGCGCGTGAAGTTAGCGATAGCTAAACTACTAATTATAAAAATAAAACGGCGCATTTGTTAATGCGCCGTTTTCATTTATGTCATAAATTAGCTATAGTTAATTTGCCTAAATTAACGCCACGATATAGCTAATGTCACCGTCTACTAATAACAAAACAAATGTTCATAACTTTAAGCTGACCTTTTGGTTATCGCTTACGCTAACTGTACTAGTTGGTGTTGTTCTTGATCGTATTAACTATAATCGTGTAAAAGATGCACATAGGTTACAAATACTCTCTGAAGTAAGTACCTATCGTGCTCAATTAGAATCTATTTTAGTTTCTAATATCCAACTAGTTCGGGGCTTAGGGGTTGCCGTCGCAGCACAGCCTAATTTAAAGCAAAAACAATTTGAACAAATTGCTCAACCGCTATTTAAAACCTCAAATGAGCTTCGTAATATTGGTGGCGCTCCCGATATGGTAATTCGCATGACTTACCCCTTAAAAGGTAATGAAAAAGCACTCGGTTTAAACTTCTTAGAAGAAAAAAACCAACGCGCTGATGCAATTAGAGCCCGCGATACAAATACCATAGTTATGGCTGGTCCATTAAAATTAATTCAAGGTGACATTGCACTTATTGCCCGAGTTCCTGTTTACGTACCTCCAGAGAATCGCTTTTGGGGATTACTCTCAGTTGTTCTTAATATTGATAAAGTCTACAAAAATTCGGGTATTTATGAGCTCGAAAAAGAGTATAACGTCGCTTTACAAGGCAGACATGGGCTAGGCAAAAAAGGGGAGTTTTTTTATGGTGATCAAAATATAACAGATCAAGACCCCCTTGAGTTTACATTAAGCTTTCAAGGTGGGAATTGGCAACTTTATGTTGCACCTAAAATAGGTTGGAGCCCTCCAAACTCAGCTGTATGGCCACTTCGGTTATCGATTATTATTATTTGCGGGTTATTAATTTGGGCCTTTTTATTCTTTTTAAAAATGCTTAATCGTCAGCAGCAAAATGAAAAAATGCTTGAAGCAATGAGTGATCTAGCTCAAATTGGGGCTTGGTCATTTAATTTAGAAAACAAGCAAATTTATTGGTCAGACATGACCAAAAAAATATTTAAATACTCACTAGATACACAACCTGAGTGGCCAAGTGATTTAGGTTATTTTAAAGAAGGTGAAAGCCGAAAAAAAATAGCCGGGTTAATTGAACGTGCTATAAAGTTTGGTGAAAGTTACGAAGTAGAACTTGAAGTTATTAACGCTGAAAATAAAACTATATGGGTACTCGCGCACGGTGAAGTGGAGCGAAAGAATGGCCGAAGCATTCGTATCTTTGGATCATTGCAAAATATTGATACCCGTAAAAAAATTGAATTAGAAAGCAATAAAGTTGCACTGCATAATGAAATACTCGCGTCGCTAACCGTTAATAAACTCATATTAAACGGACAACTAAGTCAATCTAAAGACATAATCACACAATCGATTTGCCAAGCATTTGACGTTAAACGTGCCAGCATTTGGTTTTTTAATGAAGATAAGAGTCAATTAAATCCGTTTGCTGTACATAGCAAGCACTTACAAAGCGACACAATAGAGTCTGTCTGGCTAAGGAAACATGCCAAAAACTTTTTTAATACCATTGATCATCAAGCTGTATTTAACGCGCCTGATACACTAAACAATCCTGTTTTAGCGCCTTTAAAAGCGCACTATTTAAACCCTTTAGAAATTCAAGCTATGTTATGCGTGGTTATTCCTGCAGGTAGTGGAGCACTGGGTGTTGTATGTGCCGAACAATGTCAATCGCCAAAGGTATGGTCACGTAACGAAGAGAGCTTTTTAATTGCCGTCGCAGCGCTTATTGGCAGTTTATACTCAAGCCAAAAACGTATTGAAACTGAGCAGCAACTCGTTACCGCCAAAGAAACTGCTGAACAAGCGGTTGAAGCTAAAAGTGAATTTTTAGCGAGTATGAGCCACGAAATTCGCACCCCCATGAATGGGGTTTTAGGTATGCTTAATATAATTAAGCAAACTCAATTAGATCTGCAGCAAAAGCATCATATCGAACTTGCTCAGTCATCAGCTCAATCTTTACTTAATATAATTAACGACATATTAGACTTTTCTAAAATTGAAGCCGGTAAACTCGATATTGAAAACGTGCAATTTAATCTGCCTCGGTTATTAGGAGAAGTGGTTGAATCGTTTGCTTTAAAAGTAGAGCAAAACAATACAAAACTTATTTTAGATGCCACTCAAATTACAGTTAGCGAAATAATTAGTGACCCTAACCGCTTACGCCAAATTTTGAATAACTTAATTGGCAACGCCGTTAAATTTACTATAGATGGCGAAGTCGTTATTACTGCCAAAGTGGATGAAACAACTGATGGCTCGTTCCTACAATGTTCGATTATTGATACTGGCATTGGTATTGACCCTAAAAAACAAGCGTCGCTATTTGATTCGTTTACACAAGCAGATACCTCAACTACACGCCAGTTTGGAGGCACAGGGCTTGGCCTTGCCATAGTAAAACAACTGTGTGAGCTAATGAACGGAGAAGTAAGCGTAAACAGTATGCAAGGTGAAGGAAGTACATTTTCTTTCACAATACAAATACAGCCTCGCTTAAGCAAAGAACAAGATTTACCGAGTCATTTAATTAAAAACAAACATATTTTAATTATTGATGAGTGCTCGTTAAATGCAAATACAGCCAGCAAACAACTCACGGTATGGGGTGCAAAGGTCAATTGCTTACGTGACTATCTCGAGGTTGATGATTATTTAAATAATGTAACCACCCACCCTGAAGCTATTTTAGTTGATTACTACTTTTTTGAAAAAGCCCCACAAACGCATATAACTGCGCTTAAAAACTTTATAAATATGCATAGTTGCAAGTTAGTTCTTATGGCGCCAATGAGTTATTCACCTGAGGAGTCTAAAGTAGGTATGGAAGTCGACTGTATGATTTTCAAACCACTTACACCTTCTGATTTGTTTGACTCACTCACGAACGATAAATACATTGAACAACAGCAGCAACAAGCACAGCTGCAAAACAAGCTAACTAAAGCACCGGTACTCGATTCATCAGAGCCACAACTACTACTCGTTGAAGACAATAAAATAAACCAAGTAGTTGCCTCGGCGCTATTAAAGCAGGCGGGTGTTACTTTTGATATTGCCGAAAATGGCCTTGAGGCAATTGTAAAGCTCAATGCAAAACAAGGTAAACCATATAAGCTAGTTTTAATGGATTGCCAAATGCCCGAAATGGATGGCTACCAAGCCACTAAAGCCATTAGAGAAGGTGATGCAGGTAAAGATAATGAAAATATTACTATTATTGCGCTAACAGCCAATGCCATGCAGGGCGATAAAGAAAAATGTCTAGCCGCAGGCATGAACGACTATTTAAGTAAGCCTCTCGATTTAGCTGCATTACAACCAAAGCTTCAACAATGGCTTGGCATTCAATAAAGGTGTAAGCTAATAAAATACGCTTACTAATTTGAGATTATTTATGCAGTTATCAACAAATCAACAACGTATTCTTGGTTGCTTACTAGAAAAACAAAGCACGACGCCAGAGCATTATCCGCTATCGTTAAACGCTCTCGTGAACGCATGTAACCAAAAGTCTAATCGCGATCCTGTGTTAAGTCTTACAGATGAAGACGTGCAAAACGCACTTGATGAACTAATAGAAATGCGTTTGGTTACAATAGATGAAGGGCTTTCTGGTCGCGTAAATAAATACGATCACCGCTTTTGCAACACTGAATTTAGTAACCTGCAATTTTCTGCTCAGCAGCGTGCCATTGTTTGTTTATTACTTTTGCGTGGTGCTCAAACCCCTGGTGAATTAAGAACCCGCAGTGCTAGACTTGCTGATTTTAATAACGTAAATGAAGTAGAGGCAGCGCTCAATAAATTGATTGAAAGCGAGTACACGCGTAAATTAGAGCGAGAAGCTGGTAAACGCGACAGCCGATACATTCATTTATTTGGCGAACAACGAAATAATCCCGCTGATGCCTTTGTTGCTCTACCAAGCGAAGTAATTAAAGACAAAGAGTTGAGTGATTTACTTGCAGAAGTAGAAGAATTAAAAGTAGAGCTTCGCAGAATAAAAGCTCATTTAAAACTTTAATTAATTAAAACTAAATCACATAATAAGTTTATTGCGTATCACATATTAAATTTTATAAGGAGCTGGCAATGCGCGCCGAAATTATGGCTGAAATGAAGGTTCAGTCAACGATTGATGTAAATGCTGAGATAACTCGTCGAGTTGCTTTTATTAAAGCACGTTTAGTAGCTGCTCACTCACGATCATTAATACTGGGTATTAGTGGTGGTGTTGACTCATCAACTTGCGGTCGCTTATGTCAACTTGCCGTAAACGAACTAAATAAAGAGCAAAACACAAACAAGTATCAGTTTATTGCTGTGCGCCTACCTTACGGCATACAAGCCGATGAAGACGAAGCACAAATGGCGGTTGATTTTATTCAACCAAGTAAACGTATGACCGTAAACGTACAACCTGCGGCTGATGCATTGCATGAGCAAGCGCTAGCTGCCGTAGTTGGCTGTGGTGAAGCACTGCCTGAGCAAGCTCAAATAGATTTTATTAAAGGTAATGTCAAAGCGCGTCAACGTATGGTTGCTCAGTACGAAATTGCAGGTTTTTGCCAAGGCCTAGTAGTGGGTACCGATCATAGTGCTGAAAACATTACTGGTTTTTATACTAAATTTGGTGACGGCGCGTGCGATTTAGCCCCTCTGTTTGGTTTATCAAAACGCCAAGTTCGTGCACTTGCTACTGCGCTAGGTGCGCCAGCTTTATTGGTAGATAAAGCACCTACAGCTGATTTAGAAAGTGACCGCCCAGGTTTAACAGACGAAGAAGCACTTGGTTTGAGCTATGAGCAAATTGATGACTTTTTAGAAGGTAAACCTGTGTCTAATGATGTTGAACAAAAGCTTGTAAACATTTACACGCGTACACAACATAAGCGTCAACCAATTCCGACAATTTACGATTAAGGTTTAGTAGCTAAAATAAAGCAATTAATGCCTTTGAGGATTAATTGCTTTTTTGATCGACAGATTAAGAAGCTGCGTATATTTTAATAAATTAACGCTTTGAATTTTATAATACCAATTGCATTAAATTAGTGAGCTATTATAGCCCTATGAAATAGCGATAGAATGATGATATTTTTAATTATATTGGTATAACTACCCGCCAAAGAGAACACTGCCTTATATGACATCGCCCATTTTAATTACCGGCGCAGGCCAACGTATTGGTTTAGCACTCGCTCAGCATTATATAGCCCAAGGGCAGAGTATTATTATCACGTATCGTACTCGTCACGCCGCTGTTGATAAATTAGAGCAACAAGGCGCTGTATGTATTTATGCCGATTTTAGTACCGATGAAGGTATTAGTACATTTATAAATACGCTTAAAGAGCATACAACATCGCTGCGCGCTATTGTTCATAACGCATCAAGCTGGGACTGCGAAGCTAACAACCCTGACTTTGCAGCACTGTTTGATAATATGATGCGGATACATGCCAAAACACCGTATTTAATTAATTTAATGTGCGCAGAGCTGCTTTTAAACTATCAGCAAAAGGAAAAAGTACCTGCCGATATAATACATCTTACTGATTATGTAGTTGAAACAGGCAGCCCTAAACACTTAGCTTATGCAGCAAGTAAAGCAGCACTCGACAACCTAACCAAATCGTTTAGCGCTAAATATGCGCCAAATATAAAAGTGAACTCGGTTGCTCCATCGCTCATTATTTTTAATGAACATGACGATGAGCAATATAGAGCTAAAACCCTTAAAAAATCATTAATGGGCATTGAACCCGGATGCCAAGAAATTATCAATAGTATTGATTTACTATTACAAAGCCACTACATCACAGGGCGCTCCTTGCCTGTTGATGGCGGACGCCATTTAAAGTAGAACACACTAGACTGAGAAACTTATGCATGACGAGTTAAAAGAAAGTTACCAAAAAATAATTACTGCTGTAGGTGAAGATGCTAACCGCGAAGGTTTACTTGATACGCCAAAACGTGCCGCAAAAGCAATGGAATATTTAACACAAGGGTATCGCCAAACGCTTGATGAGATAACCAATAAAGCAGTATTTACGTCTGATGCTGACGATATGGTTTTAGTGCAAGACATAGAGCTTTACTCTATGTGTGAACATCATTTACTGCCTTTTATTGGTCGTTGCCATATTGCTTATATTCCAAACGGTAAAGTATTAGGCTTGTCTAAATTTGCACGTATTGTTGATATGTTTTCACGTCGCTTTCAAATTCAAGAGCAGTTAACGCATCAAATCGCTAAAGCAGTCGAAGAAGTTACTGGCGCTAAAGGCGTTGGCGTTATTGTTGAGGCAAAACACATGTGTATGATGATGCGTGGTGTAGAAAAGCAAAATTCAAGCATGCGTACATCAGTAATGTTAGGTAACTTTAGAAGCGATCCTAAAACACGTAACGAATTTTTGCAGCTTATAAAAGGTTAACCCTATGGCTAATGCAATTATTAACGTTACTAATTTGCGCCTGCGTACATTTATTGGCTTTAACCCCGATGAGCGTGAGAAAAAGCAAGATGTAGTGATCAATCTAGAGATTCACTACCCTGCTGATGACGCGTGTAAAACAGATGAAGTAGACCAAGCACTTAATTATAAAGTGATCACGAAAGAAGTAATTAGCTTAGTAGAGCAAGGCCACTTTTTACTGCTCGAAAAATTAGTGGCTGAAATTCTTGCCGTTTGTCACGCACACCCAAGCGTTCATTACGCTAAAGCACGTGTTGATAAACCACATGCACTGCGTTTTGCCGACTCAGTGTCGTTAACGCTTGATTGGGCTAAATAAGCACTTAAAAACTTATTTAAAAAAGCTTTTCGAATCCTACGGCAAGGGCGATAACCGCTAAATAGCGCGCGCCTTTGCCTAGTGTTACTAGTAATAAAAACATACTAAAGCGTACTTTAAATATTCCCCCAATCACCGTTAATGGGTCTCCCACAACGGGTAACCAAGCAAACAACAAACTATACACACCGTATTTATTAAATTGCTTTTGTGCGCTATCAAGCCCTTTTTGCGATACCGGAAACCATTTTTTATCTTTAAAACGTAATACCTGCGTGCCTAACCAGTAATTAACGCAGCTTCCCAATACATTTCCAAGCGTTGCGACGCACCACATAAGCCATAAGTTAACTTTACCTTGGGCAATCATTCCCACCATTATCACCTCAGAAGAGCTGGGCAATAATGTGGCAGATATAAATGCGCTAATAAATAACGTGAGATAAAGCATAATGCCCTTATGGCTAAACGTAAAAACCCAGCCTATAGCTGGGTTTATAATACCAATTTTATTAAAAACATAATCATTCTAGCGTATTAAATAACTCACTAATTTATTCAATTGGTATAAAAATAAACTGTATGTTTATTTTATCAAATTTAAGCTCAGCGGGTAATTAAACTCTTTACCTTCGTTAGCTTTAATACTTGCTAGCACTACCATCACAAACGAAAATATTGCCACTATAGGTAGTAATATTAAGCCTATCGCTACAAACATCAGTAAAAAACAAACTACATATGCAATTGCCATCGTTATTTGAAAGTTAAGCGCCTTTTTACCGTGTACGTCAACAACTGGCATTTCATCTCTTTTAATTAACCACACAATTAATGGCCCAATAATTGAGCCGAACGGCATAACAAAACCTGCCAGTGCACTTAAATGACATAACATAGCCCACATGCGCTCATCTTTATTAACTGGTTCAACCTGTTGATTTTCTTCCATAACACGCTCCTTTTTGTTTTATGTATGTTGCCTCTTAACTAAACAAATGTCTACTAATCAACCAACGTATTTACCTTTAAAAATCACAGCGTGAAATCTTGTGATAAAAAAGTGATAAGTTTGTGAGAGTTTCTGGAGACGATTATTCAATACTTAGCTCGAATCATCACTTACAGGAAATAATAATGAAAGCTTCTACATTAACAATCGCAATTCTTTTAGCGGCAGCTAGCCAATCGACTGTGGCCGCAGAATTAGACTTAAAAGTTACTAACCTAACCAAGGGTATTCACTTTACCCCGTTATTAATTACAGCACACAACAACGAAGACACACTATTTGAAGTAGCAACAGAAGCTTCTACAGCATTACAAACAATGGCTGAAGGCGGCAATATTGCAGAGCTAGTTGCACAAGCTACTGCTGCAGGTAGTGACATGGCTGCAAATCCAGCTGAAGGTTTACTTGCACCAGCCGCATCTACAACGGCAACACTGACAACAACCGACGGTAACGAGTACTTATCTTTAACTGCAATGATGCTGCCAACTAATGATGGCTTTGTAGGTTTAAACAGCTGGAAAATTCCAACAGAAGCAGGCACTTACACAATTAATTTAAATGCTTACGATGCAGGCACAGAACAAAACAATGAGCTTGTAGTTGAGGGCTCTGGGGCTCCAGGTACTCCGGGTATTCCTGCGGCTCCAGGTGGCGACGCTGGCACTGGCGGTACAGGTATATTAAGTGGTGATACAAATACAAGTATCCATATTCACCCTGGTAGCTTAGGTGATGATGATTTAGAAGCGGGCAATAGCGATTTAAGTAATACAGTACACAGATGGTTAAACCCAGTGGCACAATTAACCGTTACAGTTAAGTAGGAGCATGACTATGTTATCTGCTAACAACCTTAAAAAAAGTCTACTAGTGCTTGCACTTGCAACCACACTTGCAGCGTGTAGCGATAATGATAACGACCCAGTGGTTGAAGAGCCGGTCGTTGTTGAACCTATTGTTGTAGAACCTGTAATCAATGAGTTTACTATTACTTTTAGTAACTTAACTGCAGGACAGCCTTTGTCACCACTCTCTGTCATTGCTTTTGAAGATGAAGCACCTTGGACATTCGGTACAACAGCCTCTGTTGGTTTAGAAATGCTTGCAGAAAGCGGCGCAAATGAAGAATACCTAAGTTACGAAAGTGCACTTGCTGCTGTTTCAGCTGAAGGAGGCATTGGTCCTGGTGAGACAACCACAGTAATCATCTCTGTTGAAGACCAAGAAACGCTTAATTTGTCATTTGCTGCAATGCTTGGGAATACAAATGACACATTTACCGGTCTTAGTCTTGTAGATGTATCTTCATTAGAAGTAGGTGACTCGCTAATGAGTACAACCGTTGCTTATGATGCTGGTACGGAAGCAAATACAGAAACAGCTGAAACTGTGCCAGGTCCTGCCGCTAGCGGCGAAGGATTTAACGAAATTCGTGACGATACTGCCGATATAATAACAATGCACCCAGGCATTGTTTCAAATCAAGATGGATTATCAACATCAGCACTCGGTGTTGAACATAAGTTTGATAACCCGGTATCGAAAATAGTAATTACGCGCACGCAGTAACGTTCCAGCTTGTAATGGGGAAGTAAGGGAGCACGGATGCCCCCCTTTTTACGAGGTAATACATGCGTCACGAAAAAATATTAGTAGTAGAAGATGACAGAGAAATAGGTAAGTTAATTACCACGCAGCTAACGTCGCTTAACTTACATGTTGATCATGTTGTAAGCGCAGAGCTTGCCTTAAAAAAAATAGCCAAGCATCCCTACGGACTTATTTTACTCGATATAAACTTACCGCAAATGGATGGTTTGAGTTTGTGCCGAAAAATAAAAGAGCATTACCCTACTACCTCCGTTATTTTACTCACCGCGCTTAGTAGCGATATGGACAGAGTTATTGGCCTTGAAATGGGCGCTGATGATTATATTTGTAAGCCATTTTTTGCACGCGAATTACAAGCCAGAGTAAAAACCCAATTACGCCACAGAGCACAGCTACTCGCTAGCCAAAATAACGACAACTCTCCCGTTGATAGCGAACAAACACTAAATGTAGGCTCACTCAATATAGAATTTAGTTCGCACCAAGTGTATTTAGGCAAACAAGCCCTTAACCTTACAGCCACCGAATTTGATTTACTCGTTTACTTTGCACGCCATCCTAATCATGTTTTTAGTCGCCAACAATTACTCGATAAAGTATGGGGATATCAACACAGTGGTTACGAGCACACGGTTAATTCACATATAAACCGCTTACGTGCCAAGCTAGAAGAACACCAACAAGCGCCTATCATCGAAACCGTTTGGGGTGTTGGTTACAAACTAAACCCTAGCCAACTCAATTAAGACACCTATTATGAAATTATCTTTGTATCAAAAATTAGCTATATCGCTCGTCGTAATTTTTTGTTTTATTTGTGCCCTAGTTTACGGTTGGAGCAAGCAATTAGAACTGACTTCAAAGCACCATGCAGAACAAAACCTGCACTTAGCGTTAGCTGAGCATTTAGTACAAGATAATCCATTAATAAAAGAAGGTGTTTACGACTATAAAGCGCTTGAAAATCTTTTTCATACCTTAATGTTATTAGGCCCGGCGTTTGAATTTTATTTTGTAGACGAAACCGGAAAAATTCTTACTTACTCAGCAAAGCCGGGTAAAGTTAAACGCACACATATTAGTTTAACGCCTTTAAAAAGACTGATTAACGACCCAAGCGCTGCACCTATTTATGGTGATAATCCTCGTAATAAAGAGCAACAAAAAATATTTTCAGCCGCGCCAGTATTTAATCACGATAAGTTACAAGGTTATTTATATGTAATTATTGGTGGTGAGGCTTACGACACCTCACTAAGCACTGTAAGAAATAATGATAAGTTATGGCTAGCCGCTTTATGGCTTGGCTCTGCACTCGCATTTTTATTTATTGCGATGCTAATTTTGCTACGCTTTTTTACCAACCCAATTCAGCGCTTAGCACGCGATGTTAGTAATATTGAAGCCGCAAACTACAGCCTTACCGACACCAAGCTAAGTAACTACTCAACGCAAAAAAGTAACGAAGTGCATAGTTTAGGGCGAAGTATTCAAGCCATGCTAACGCGCATTAACGAGCAGTTTAAAGCGCTTGAACAAGGCGATAAACAACGCAAAGAGTTGCTAACTCATCTCTCGCACGACCTACGTACACCACTTGCCTCCTTGCAGGGGTTTTTAGAAGTATTAAATCAGTCGGGCGAACAATTAAGTAAAAAAGAGCAGCAAGAGTACTTACAAGTTTCACTTAATAATTGCGGGCAATTAAAGCTACTCATAGAGCAAATATTTGAGCTTGCTCACTTAGAAAATGGCGAAATAAGCATAAACAAAGAAACCTTTAATTTAGGTGAGCTAATTTACGATTGCATCGCAAAATTTAGTTTAGCCGTTGATAAAAAAGGTATTAGTTTATCGGTAGAGCCCGCAATTTGTGATTTTCCTGTGGTTGCCGATATAGCTAAATTAGAGCGTGTGCTAAGTAACTTAATTGATAATGCAATTAGGCATACCCCTCGCGGCGGCAGCATTGCCGTACATGTAAAACGCAGTGACGATAATCAACTATTTGTGCATGTATCCGATACTGGTGTAGGCATAAAAGAAGATGAGCTGAATGCTATTTTTGACCCGCACTACCAAGCAAGCAACTCAAATAAAGAAGGGCGCCAGCAAGGTGGTTTAGGATTGGCTATTTGCAGAGGGCTATTAAAACTGATGGATAGCGAAATTTACGTACAAAGTGAAATTGGTAAAGGCACTATGTTTAGCTTTAACTTGCCACAAAAAAAGGTGCTTTCTTAAAAAGCACCTTACATTTTTTATTTATTTTAAATATATAAATTAATTACTTTTTAATACCCGCTAAATCAAGCATAAATGCATAGTTTAGCGCGGTATCTTCTAAGCGTTTAAAGCGACCCGATGCGCCGCCATGCCCTGCTTCCATATCTATTTTAAACAATAACTTATTGTCATCAGTTTTATAGTCACGCAGCTTAGCAACCCATTTTGCAGGTTCAAAGTATTGAACTTGTGAGTCGTGCAGGCCCGTCGTTACTAGCATATTAGGATACGCTTGCTTAGATACTTGGTCATATGGCGAATAAGACAGCATGTAATCGTAATACGCCTTTTCGTTCGGGTTACCCCATTCACCGTATTCATTTGTTGTAAGCGGAATACTTGCATCAAGCATCGTTGTAACTACATCTACAAACGGTACCGCAGCAACCATGCCTTTATAAAGCTCAGGCGCTTGGTTTGCCACTGCGCCCATTAGTAAGCCACCAGCACTGCCGCCTAACGCAAATATTTCATCTTTTGCGCCATACTTTTGAGAAACCAATGCTTTAGTTACGTCAACAAAGTCGTTAAACGTATTCTTTTTAGTGAGTAGCTTACCATCTTCGTACCAAGGACGACCGAGCATTTGCGAGCCACGAACATGAGCAATTGCAAATACAAAGCCACGGTCTAATAAGCTCAAACGTGAGCTTGAGAACGTTGGATCCATGGTTGCACCGTACGACCCATAACCATATTGCAGTAGCGGGTTAGCGCCATCTTTTTTAAACGTATCTTTACGGTAAACTAAGCTTACCGGTACTTTAATGCCATCGCGTGCTGTTACAAAAATACGCTCTGAAGCGTAATTGTCAGCATCAAAATCACCTAATACAACCTGTTGCTTAAGAAGCGTTTTATCGCCAGTCGTTAAATCTACATCGTACGATGAGCTTGGAGTGGTCATGCTTGTGTAGTAAACACGTAGCGTGCTGCTATCTATATCGTTATTGCCATAAGTACCAATTGTATAAGCGCTGTCGTTAAAGCTCAGTGGTAACTCTTTACCCGTTTTTAAATTACGCGCAATCAACTTTGATTGGCCCATTTCACGTTCTTGATAAACTAAGTAGTCATTAAATAAATCAATGCCTTCTAGTTTAATATCATCGCGCGCTGGGATCACACTTTGCCAATTTGCTTTGTCGCTTGCTTTATCAATATCAACTTTCATCAGCTGAAAATTTACAGCATCTAAGTTAGTTACAATGTAGTAAGTATTCCCTAGTTTAGAAATCCCATATTCAAGCCCTGCTTCGCGTTCAATTAAGCGTTTAGGCATTGCTTTGGTATCATCAGCACTTAATACCGATACGCCTGATGCGTCCGTACTGCTGTGCCAAATATAAATTTCTGACTCATCTTTGCTTTTACTCATACCCATGTAGTAACTGGTATCAGTCTCTTCGTATATTAGCTCGTCATCAGCTTGCGGTGTACCTAATGTATGACGATAAACTTGGTAACCTAGTAGAGTTTGTAAATCTTTTTTAATGTAGTAAACCGTTTTATTATCGTTTGCCCACACAATGCCACCGTTAGTGCCTTCAAGTGTGTCTTCGAGTAATTTACCGGTAGTTAAGTCTTTTATTTTTATGCTATAAATACGACGGCTAACAGTATCTTCGCCATAAGCCATTAAATTGCCATTCGGGCTTACATCTAAGCCACTTACCGCATAATAATCATGGTCTTTAGCAAGCTCATTTACATCTAAAATAACTTGCTGATCGGTACCTGCAAAATCGCTGCTGCGTAAGTAAGTAGTGTATTCGTTATCGCCACGTGTTTGCGTTGAGTAAAAATAATCACCGTTTTTAACTGGGACTGAATCATCGTCTTTTTGAATACGCCCTTTTAGCTCTTCAAACAATTCGCTTTGTAGCGTTTTAGTATGTGCAAGCATTGCATCAGTGTATGTATTTTCAGCTTCTAAATAGTTAATTACCTCTGGCGCTTTACGTTCATCATCACGCAGCCAATAGTAATCATCTATACGTGTATCACCATGAATAGTCATTTCATGTGGCACTTTTTTAGCGATCGGTGCAACAGCTTGGACTACTTGAACTGTTTTAACTTGTGTATTATTTTTTTGAGTTTCTTCTGGGGCTTGGTTACAGCCACTTAAAATAGCGAGTGATAGTGCAGCGAGTGCGAATGGGGTACGTTTCATCAGTCAAAGTCCTTGTTATATTTTTATTTTTTATTAAGTAATTAAATATACCTAAAAATAACCTGTGTTGTGATTTAGTTTGTGAAGCTATGTAAAAAGGGAGCCGAAGCTCCCTTTGTATAACTATTAAGTTATAAAGTTATAAAGTTATAAAGTTACTTTTGTTTACGACGGCGTATAAATGCAAATGGCGCTACTAGTAATGTTAACCATGCAAGTGAGCCAGATGAGCTCTTTTTGCTTTCTGGTACTACGGTCTCTACTACTGGCGGTACTACTTTTGTAATACTTATAGTAACTACAGCAGGAGCAGATACATCACCGCGTATATCAATGGCAACAACTTGAATTTCAGCTGATGAATCACCTGTTAATAATTCAGTGTTAGTTACAACTACTTGTCCATCGGCATCAACACCAAAACCTTGGTGGGTACTTGATTGCACATAGTATTCTGACACATCTAAGTCTTGATCAGACTCAGTGATAGTTAGTGCACCAACAACTGTTCCGTTAGCAGCATCTTCTGAAACACTAAATTCACCACCAACTAGCATTGGAGCGTCGATTTCAGGAAGCTCTAACTCAGTACTACTCATCACTTTAACAATATCCAAACCAGATGTTTGTGATAATGCAAATGGACCGCTTGCTTCAACAATTGCTTTTTCACCCGGTTTAAGTGAAGTAACTGCTTCGCCAGTTTCCATAGAAGTAAGAGTTACATTTGGAGAGGCTCCAAATGTAGTTGAACCTTCAATACTATCTGTCTGAGTGAATACACCTGTAACATATGAAGGGTAACCTACAGATGCTTTAAAGTTCATGTTTTCACCAAGTAATGAACCATCAACATTTAGTAACTCACTACAAGTTGAGAAGGTAATAGTATCTTCACCGGCTGAGTGATAAAGCGGAGTAACCCATGCTAACGAATCGTTACCAGCGCCATCAGTTTCACCAATTACTGTACGGCTACGACCAGGGAATGCAGTTTGACGACCACGGTCGTTATAATTTTGCATAACTTGATCATAAACACCGTCGTTATCAGTATCAACTTCTAATCTGTAGCCTGCTTGGAATACATGCGTTAATGGGTCGCGTAATTGGATAGACGATGTTACAAAAATACCAGAGTCACAAGAGCTATCTGCAAATGCAGAGAAAGTAGTCGCTAAAATATTAAACTCAGCTTCTTCTCGTGTTTTCTCTGTACCTGTTGCAACAATGCTTTCTGCGAAAGGAGTAATGTCTGTTAGGCCGCTATTTTCAACAATAAGTGCCATTTCGTTATCAATGATTTGAGACGAAACGCTTAATTCTGTCGCAGCTTTTGGCATTGCATGATACACAACGTGCAAATCGTGGTCTGTATCTGTGCTTGCATCATTAAATATTAGCGCACCATCAAACTCTACTGAAGTAAGAGCAGCGCTTCTTGCAGCAATGTCGTCTGCACTAAATGGGTTTTCTAATTCCCATGCTGGTAGTTTTGTTGGATCAACAGTTAGCGTCACATCAAAGTTAATTGACTGACCTGCAGGGATTGTTACCGACTCAGGGAAATCCCAGCTAATTGCAGCTGTATCGTCATCATTTTGATAGCGAGCTTCAGTGCGTAGCGCATACGTTTTAGCATCAGATGAGAAGTTCTTAACGGTCACTGTTTTAGTTAGAGACTCTGTTCCAGCCATTGACACAAGGCCGAATGAAAGAGCCGCTTGTTTAGTATTAAACTGTGTATTATTAACCCATGCAGCTACTGGTAAGTTGACTGCTTTAGTTACGTCAACTAAGCCTGAACCAATCATACTAATTGGAGCTAATTCTGAGTCAGGGCTACTCGCTAAAGGCTCATTTGTTACATTTAAGTCAGCTGCATTCATTATTGTAGCTTTAATTTCAAATGCATTACGCTCAGGGTGAGCTTCACGTACCATTGCAACAGCACCGGCTGTAATAGGGCCTGAAAAAGATGTTCCAGATACAGGAGCTAGTTGATCTTGCGTACCTGCTGCTGCAACTTCAATACTTGTTCCTGGTGCTGTAATTTCTGGTTTTAATAAGCCATCCATTGAAGGGCCACGCGATGAGAATGTAGCTACAGCGCCTGCTGTTGTGCTCACAGTAACTGTAATATCAAATGTTGCTTTATTACCCGAAGTTAACTGCGCTTTTAAAGCGGAGCCGCTTACAAAGTTTATGCCTACGCTTTTAATAGTTACATCAGCGTCAAAACCACCCATAGGAGCCGGTGTGCCATCATTCGTATTATTAGCTATAAGTACAAACTCAGCACCTTTCTTTTGTGCATTAAGCACTTTAGCTGTAAATGAACATGCGCCACGGTCAATTAAAACCGCTTTTCCAGTAAAATCAACATCATCAGCAAAATCAACACAACCATCTTGGTTTGTGTCAGGGTACACTAAATCAATATCTGCATCTGTAATTACAAAGTCAGTTTGCGGACCAAAGCCTGATGCTTGAATATTACCTTCAATACCTGCGACAGTGCCCGTTGCTACTAAAACTTCAGTTGTAGGGTGAGTCATTGCACCTACTGATAACGCATTTGGTGTTGTACTTGGACCACCGATACGGAATGGATGATCACCATCATTACCAGCAGAAATAACCATATTTACACCTAAATCAACAGCACGTTGAATTAAGTACTGCGCACCACCACCTGTGTACGTGTCACCAAATTCGCCACCTAACGACATGTTCATAACATCTACGCGGTCTGAAATATCACCATCGCCATTTGGATCCATTGCAGCTTCTAGTGCCGCAGCTTGAGCGGCACTTGGACAACCGCCACCACAAACAGAGTAAACATATAATTCAACATCTGGTGCAATACCATTCACTGAATTTGAAGAAGACGTACCATGGTTTGTTGGTTCATCCACATCAGGAATTACAACTTCAGGATCATTCTCGATCGGGTCTGCATCTTCATGAATAAAATCGTAACCGCCTTGTACAATACCTTGTGGCCAATTAACCGTTGTAGGATCAGCTTGAGCAGCATCGTATGCCTCAACTGTACCCTCACCACCAAATGCTTTGTGGGTATAATCAATACCAGTATCTAAAACAGCTACACGCTGCCCTTTACCACTTACAATGCCCTCCGTAATTAAAGGTTTAGCGTTAATATAATCAGACGTTGCAGCTACATGTAATTCATAGTCAAACATCGGTAGCACTTTAGCTACTCGTGAGTCTTTAGCAATTTTAGCCAGTGCTTCTGGTGTAGCTTGCACAATTAATGTTGGTGCTAATATTTTTGTTCGACCAATTATTTTTGCATCAAAGTCTAAACTATTAAGCTCACTGGCCATCGTGTTTTGAAGCAATTCAACGTTAGCAATCATTTCACGACTACTTGATGCTTCATAAGTACCTGCAGCAACGGCATCAACAGAAGTTGCTGCACGTAAAACAATCATATGTGCCGAAGGTTGTTTTTGCTCAGATGCTAATTCTTTCATCGGCTCTGCGGCTTGAGGTGCTATTGTTGCATTAGGTAAAGTTGCGGCGTTAACAAAAGTAGCAAGAAATGCACTTGATACAGCCGTAGCTATAGCAGTTTTTTTTATTATATTATTAGCCATGAGTTCCCCTTGGATAGGTTATGTATTATTGTATTTGTATTAATCAAAATGATTATATGCTCCGCTGAATATAAAACTTTCGGGGCAACCCAAGCAACACCTTGGTTACAAACACATGACAGCAAAACGTATAAACACAAAAAAAACACTTCAACAAATTGATTTAAAACAATAAAACAAAAAAATCATATTTGTGAACTAATGTAAACAATCCTAACTTTTTCTTGAGAATTAAATGAATAGCGAAGTAATTAACATTTTAACCATGGCTAAAGTGATTCAAACGGCCGTTGCCCCTGTATTCTTAATCACGGGTATTGCTGCAACTTTAGGTGTTTTGTCTAATCGCTTAGCACGAATTACCGACAGGGCGCGTTTGCTAGAGCGAAGATTAAAAGTAAATACAGATGACGATTTTAATAAGTCGCTAGCAACAGAGCTGCGCGCCTTATTAAAAAGATCTCGATGTATACATATTGCTTTCAGCTTAAGCGTATTAAGTGCCTTACTTGTATGTGCTGTGGTTATGTTTTTATTCTTGTCGCACATTCAATCAATTAACTTAAGCGTGACCATTGCCTGTTGTTTTGTAGCAGCAATGGCATTACTCATTTGTGCATTTATTTCGTTATTAGGTGAAGTATTTTTAGCAACCCGCAGCATGCGACGAGGCATGATATTTGCCGATATAGGCATTAATGATTAACTTTTCATGAAATCCGTCGTATTCGCTTGAATAAAAATGACGTTACATACAAGATATTAAATTAGGAATAATATTCAACAGGGGCAAACTATGAAATTGAAAAAAGTATTAGCAGGTATAGCATTAGCTACATGTGCACTTAGCGTATCGGCAAATTCTGCATTTAAAGAACCAAGTGACGCGATTGAATACCGCCAAGCAGCGTTTTCAATGATCTCAGTACAAATTGGTGACATGGGCGCAATGTTAAAAGGTAAAGTACCTTTTGACGCAGAGCAATTTAAAATGCGTGCTAACAACGCTGCTGCACTTTCAAAAATGCCATGGGAAGCGTTTTACGAAGGGACAGATAAAGGCGACACAGCTGCACTTGCTGCTGTTTGGGCCGAAAATGCAACCTTTGTTGAAAAAGCGAATGCTTTTGCAGCAAATGCAGATAAGCTAGCGTTAGCTGCTCAATCGGGCGATAAAGCCGTAATTGGTAAAGCTTTTGGCGCATGGGCTAAAGGCTGTAAAGATTGTCATAAGCAATTTAAAGATTAATTATTGTTGTAGCCAGTTTAACAACAATAAATAGATAATAAAAAGCACTGAGCGTTAATAACGGTCAGTGCTTTTTATTATGCTTTTTATCTACGAGACTTTAGCAGCTCGGCCTTTAAATGGGCGCTTAAACATCGCACCAATATCACCCAAAATAATATATAAACACGGTACTAATATAAGCGTTATTAACGTTGCAAACATAACAGCAAAGCCAAGTGCTACCGCCATAGGTATTACAAACTTAGCCTGCAGGCTTGTTTCAAACATAATAGGTAATACACCAGCAAAGGTTGTTATAGACGTTAATAGTATTGCTCTAAAGCGAGCACAACCAGCTTCTATTACCGCATTTTTAACGCTAACACCTTCGCGGCGAACTTGGTTTACATAATCGGTCATTACAAGTGAATCATTTATAACAACACCTGCTGCGGCAATTAAGCCAAATCCCGACATTAAGCTCATATCTAAATCAAACCAGTAATGACCCCAAATAGCCCCGGTTAAACTAAATGGAATAACCGACATTACAATAAGCGGTTGTGAATAGCTTTTAAGCGGCACAGCTAGCAGTATGTATACTAAAATCATTCCGCCAATAAAAAACATTATTTGCTCATTAGCTTGAGCTTGCTGCTCTTCTATTGCGCCACCAAGCTCTGATTTAACACTTGGGAATTCTTCTATTAGCTGTGGCAGTAAGTTTTCTTTTACTTGCTTAACCACTTCACCCGGCTCAATTTGCTCTTCATCAATATTGCCATAAACATACACGGTACGGTAGCCACCTTCGCGGCGTATATAGCTAATACCTGGCGTTTCTGTTAATTCTACTACATCACCAAGAAGTACTTCTCGCCCTTGTGGGGTGGTAACCACGGTGTGTTTAAGTGATGAAAATGCCTCACGAGTCAGTTTAGGGTAGCGTACCATTACGCGTACTTCTTCGCCGTTTCGGATTACGCGCTGCGCTTCGCCACCATAAAAACTGGCTCCCACTTGATTTGCAATACCTGCTAAATCTAAGCCTAAATCATAAGCAACAGGTTTAAGGCTCATTTGCACTTCTTTGCTCGCAGGATCTATGGTTGAGCTAATATCAAACAACCCTTTTTGCTGTTGAAGTAATTGAATAAAACGACGACCCGCTTGATTTAAAGTATCTATATCTGAGCCATACAGTAAATAGCCAAACTCGCCGCCACCATTACCACCGCCGCCACCAACATCGTCTTGAATAGTTAACGACTTAATACCAGCAATAGTCGGCATAGCCTCACGCCATCGGCGAGAAAGCTCAAATGCATTGTATGGACGTGAATCTTCGTCAACTAATGGAGCTAATAACTGCGACTCAGTTCTGCCTTGGTTAAATACCAATACATCACGAATAATTTTTTGGCCAAATTCACGTTCTGTTTCTTCATCGACTCTAAGTACCATAGCTTCTATTTCGCGAATAGCGGCAATGGTTTGTAAATCAGAAACGTTGTCGTTCATTTCAACTTGTATTTGTGGAAAGTCATGCGGCACTTTAGGAGTTGGAACTGTACGTACTTTATTAGACGTAATAAGTGCAATACTGATTATAAACATTGCAATAAAAGCAAACAAAACAGTCCAACGCCAATCAACACACTTAGCAATAAAACGTTTATATGGACCATTTACGAAACCAAAAAAGCGTGTATTGAAGCGATCGCGCCAACCACCTTTTTTGATCGGCGAAAAGTGCGTATGAGCAATGTGAGCTGGCAGTATCAGCTTTGATTCAATCAAACTAAATACTAAACACAGCATTACTACAACGGCTATACCATAAAAGAAGGCACTTTCTGGCCCGCTCGACATTGTGAATGGTGCAAATACAGCAATCGTTGTTAACACACCAAAGGTTGCAGGGGTCGCGACTCGGTTAGCGCCACGCACAACATTTTCTACACCACCGCCGCTTTTTTCAACTTCGGTGTAGGCAGCTTCCCCTATCACGATGGCATCATCCACCACGATGCCGAGCACCATTATAAAAGCGAATAACGAAATAATATTAATGCTAATGCCAAATAGTGGCATCATCATCATAGCCCCTAAAAAACAAACAGGTAAGCCAATCATTACCCAAAGCGCTAGTTTAAAACGCAAGAATAACGACAACATAATTGCCACCAAAATGGCACCTTGAAACAGGTTAGCTTTCATCATATCAAGGCGAGCATTTAGGTAGTATGTCATGTCCATTAATGGCTCTAACCGAATACCCGGCGGCAACTGCTTATTTTTTTGATCAATAAACGCTTTAACCGAATCCGCAACGGGAATCATGTTTTGTTCTTGCGTTGCTTTAACCGATAAATACACCGCGTTTTCGCCATTAAACTTAAAGTAGCGCTCACCTTCAGTAAACTGATCTTTAATTACGGCAATATCTTGCAGTAAAACTTTAGCACCATACTCACCAATTTTTACCGGAATTTGCCTAAACTCATCACCTGAGTAAAACTGATTTTCGACGCGAACAGAAATAACGCCTGCGTCTGTTTTTAGCTGCCCAGCAGAGAAGTTAGCTGAGTAACGGCGTACCGCATTCATCACATCACTAAGGGTTAAATTATATTGGCGAAGCGTATCGGGCTCTATTTCAATAGCAATTTCATCAAGCGGTACATCGTTTACCACTAACGACACGTTAGATAACTGTAGTAACTCATCCTCTATTTGGTTTGCTATCGGCTTAAGCTCCGTAAGCGGTAAGTCAGCAACCAGTGTCATGCCTATTACATCTTGCCTAAACTCAACCTGACTTATGGTGACCGGTTCCATACCAGCCGGAAAAGTCGCAATGCCATCAACGCGTAGCTTTACCTTATCAAGTACATCGGTAAGTTCTGCATCGGTGTTTATTTCTAGGCTGGCTGTACCGCCATTTCTAAATGCGCGATACACGCCTTTTTTAATTTCGGTTATATCTTTAAGTGACTCTTCAACTTTTATAAGAATACTTTCTTCTATTTCCTGAGGAGAGGCACCGGGGTAATTAGCCTCAATATTAATGTAGTTAATCTCTACATTAGGAAACATTTGACGCTGAATCGTAAAGTAACTTATAGCCCCCATAATAATGATAAAAAACATCATTAAATTAGCGGCTACTGAATTATTAGCAAAGTAGGCAATTAGTCCTGTTTGTTTTTGTTGTATTGACTCGCTCATAATTATTAGACCCTACAGCTGTTGCGTGTTTGAAGTGCTCGTTTCTGAGCTTTCAGGTTTTGCAGCTACACCTGCAATTTTAACCTGCATTCCTTTTTGCGGGTATTCAGGTAAAGTAATAACGAGTTTGTCATCGGCATTTAAACCACTGCTAATATAAAAATACTCACCCTCTTCACGAATAACCGTTACTTTGCGAGGCTCTAGTTCTTGATTTTCGTTTACTACCCACACAGTTTGATTGTTAACCAAAGCTTGCGGTAAACGGTAAATATTATTAAGCATTGCACCTGCAAAATTTACCTGTACGTAGCTGCCAAACTTAATGGCTGGTTGTATGTTTTTAAGACCGTATGGGTCTTCTATACGTACTACTAAACTGCTCATACGTGTAGCGTTATCAACAATCCCTAAGTCACGGTCAATTATACCTTCACGGGTGAAGCTGTTTAGGCCCTTTTGAATAATCGTTGCGGTAATACCTTTAATACGCTCTGGCAAAAAAACGCTATCGAACCCTGCTATAGGAATAATCACTTCAGCAGTTTCAATATTATTGAGTTCAGCAACTTGCGAACCCATAGTTACAAATTGACCCACACCTACATTTCGGCTAATAACCAATGCATCGTAAGGGGCTGTTACTTCACAATTATCTAAGTCACGTTGTGCACGTTTTAATGCAGCTTGCGCCGACTTTACAGATGCCTGCGCACTTAACACTTGAGGCTTACGTAAAAATAAGTCGGTACGCGCTTTACCAGGAAAACGCTTTGCTTCGTCTTCGGCTACTTGGGCTTGGGCTTGTTCTTCAATTAAGCCTGCCTGTGCGCGAGCGATTTCGGCCTCAGCAACAAGTACTGCTGCTTGATAGTTATCTTTTTCGATAGTGAATAACGTTTCACCGCGAGCAACGATTCCACCGGCTACAAAATTAGGATGCCAACTTAGCACTTCACCCGACACCTGCGCCGAGAGTTGTGTATTTTCAAGTGGCTTTACTTCACCGTAGCTATTAATAATAACTTGATGATCGTTTGCAGCCACTGGCTCAACTTGCACTGTTGGACGAGTATCAATTACTTCTTTTTTTTCTGGCTCTTGTGCAATGGCATTTATTCCCATAAAGCCAACAACACCAACAACTAGTGCTACAAATGGAAAAACCCATCTAAGTGAATTTGTTTGCATATCCGATTATCCCCAAAATTCTATTAACGTCATAATACCAGAGCCATATGAAACATTAAGGTGACATTTGTAAGCAACTGTTGCAAATGCATATGAAACACCGATTTTCCGGGTTATAAAAAATAACTTTGTATGCAGTTCATCTCATTCGTTATATTTTGTTACAAACTTTTATTTATTAATATCAGTTAATTAGCGTTGTACACTTAAATTTCGTCGCGAAGATGTGCGAAATCAAATTAATTTACGTACAGTCCAATTAAATTAACAAATATTAAAAGTCTCAAAATGAAATTAACGACCATCACCCTTGCGCTTAGCTTAGCGTTTGGCAGCCATGCATTTGCAGCCGATAAAAAAGACGAAAAAGAGCCAAAAACACTTAGCGAAATGATCAAAGGACAAACCGAATTTGCCGGTATATTTAACCTTTATCAAGACGAAAAAACCGGTAAGCACCTTATGGTGATTAACGAGTCCCAACTTAATACGCCGTTTGTATATTTTGCGCATACCGTTGATGGCGTTACAGATGCAGGCCATTATCGTGGTTCGTACCGCGAAACTAAGTTAATTGAATTTAGAAAATACTTTGATCGTATCGATATCATTAGCAAAACACCTCGCTACAAATTTGACGAAAACAGTGCAATTTCAAAAGCGAGTGATGCCAATATTAGTGAAGCGGTACTTGCGAGCATTAAAATAGAAAAAGAAGAAGACGGTAAAATAGCATTCAACGTAAATAAGTTATTTTTAAGCGAAGCACTTCATAAAGTATCACCTACGCCAAATCCAGCTGATAAAAACGCTAAAAAGCGCTTTAAAATAGGCAAGCTAGACGATAAAAAATCACGCATTATTAAACAGCGCCCATACCCTAATAACTTAGACGTGGTTGTTGATTATGTATTTACTAACCCAAGCCCAACGGTACGCGGCTCAAATGCAGTAAGCGACCCACGTAGTGTATCGTTAAAAGTACAGCACTCGTTTGTTGCCCTACCTAAAAACGATTACCAGCCGCGCATGGACGACGCCCGTATTGGTTATTTTACTAATCAATTTGATCAAATGACATCTACCGATTGGGCACCTTATGAAGATGTTATAAAACGCTGGGATCTACAAAAGAAAGACCCTAGTGCAGCACTTTCAGAGCCAGTAAAACCAATTACTTGGTGGATAGAAAACACCACACCTATCCAATGGCGCGATACTATTCGTGATGCAGTTTTAACATGGAATACTTCTTTTGAAAAAGCCGGTTTTAAAAATGCCTTAGAGGTAAAAGTACAACCAGATGATGCAGATTGGGATGCGGGCGATATTAATTACAACGTACTGCGTTGGACTTCGTCACCTAAACCTCCATTTGGCGGATACGGACCTGCACTTGCTAACCCATTAACTGGCGAAATACTGGGCTCAGACATTATGCTTGAGTTTGTATTTATGAAAAACCGTTGGATTTACGACACACTTTTCACTCAAGGAACAATGAGCCATGGTGATACAACACATACCGGCGAGTTAAATTGTTCACTAGGGCATGAAATTCAACAAAATCTAATGCTTGCCAAAGGCCTTGCTAGCGGCGGAAAAATTGAAGATAAAGAAATGCTTCGCCAAGGTCTAACACAATTGGTACTTCACGAAGTAGGCCATACTTTAGGTCTTAACCACAATATGAAATCATCTATTTTGTGGGATGAAAAAGAAGTACACGACAAAAACAAAACCCAAGGCATAGTAACCGGCTCTGTTATGGATTATGCACCGGCTAACATTGCCCCAATTGGTGTGCAGCAAGGTGATATTTTTCAAACAAAACCAGGTCCTTACGATGATTGGGCAATTAACTATGGCTACAGCGTAGCGCTTGAAGATGAAGCTGCTGAACAAGCTAGACTTGAAAAAATACTTGCTCGTTCAAGTGAACATGCCCTTGCCTTTGGTAACGACGCAGACGATATGCGCGCACCAGGTCGCCATATCGATCCACGTGTAATGATTGGTGATTTGTCATCAAACCCTGCGGCCTATGGCGCAGATCGTATGGCGCTAATTAATAAATTATTTACTGAGCTAAAAGATAAAGCAACAGTTAAAGGTGAGTCTTACCAACAGCTTGTTACCTCTGCTAACAGCTTATTTGGTCAGTACCGAGCTCAAGCGGGTGTTGTTTCTCGCCAGATTGGTGGTGTGTACGTTGAGCGTGCTGTAGTGGGTGATGCAAACGCAGATAAACCATTTACACCTGTATCGCTTGAGCGCCAAACACAAGCGATGGATATACTCGCAAAGTTTGTATTTGCACCAGACGTACTACAAAACATGCAACCTCTTTATAGCTACTTACAGCTGCAACGTCGTGGCTTTAATCACTATGGCAAAAATGAAGACCCTAAAGCACACCAAATGATTTTAGGGATGCAAAAATCTGTACTTGCACAGCTATTACACCCAGCCGTATTACTGCGTATTTCTGATACTGCGTTGTACGGTAATGAATATAGCCTAACTCAGTTTATGCAAGATTTAACCGCTAATATTTTTGTGAAAAGCAAAGACGCAAATTCTATTAGTCACAACTTACAAATTGAGTATGTTAATCAGCTAATCGCAATTGCAGGTCTTGGCAAAGCAAGTAAATACGATAACTTAGCTAAAACAGCTGCGTTATATCAGCTAACTCAAATAGCCGATACCAGTGTTGCTTGGGGTGCAGATACAGCAACTAAAGCGCATAAAAAATATATTGACCGCTTAATAGCAAAAGCGCTAGAAGCGTAAAATAACTCTACTAATTGAGTAAACCAAGGCCACGTTTAACGTGGCCTTTTTTATAACCTAATTCACAGATCAAATATAAATAGTGCCTTTTAAATACCTTACAGCATGCCCCGTTAAGGTAACGGTTGTATCACCCACTTCACATAGTAAATGCCCGCCTCTGCTTGAAGCTTGATAAGCACTTAACGTAGTTTTATCCAACTGCTGCGCCCAGTAAGGTGCCAAGCCAGTATGAATAGAACCTGTTACGTAATCCTCATCGCCACCGCTTGCAGGCCAAAAATAACGAGATATAAAATCATATTCAGCACTTGGAGCAGTGGCCACTACATCAAGTGGATAAAGCGTTTTTAAAAGCTCTGAGCTAGTTTTTAATTCAAGTATTTGGTCACCGCTTTCATAAATAACAAAGTAGGCTTGGCGATTTTTAAGCACTTTACTCGGTTGTATAGACAGGCCGTCAAGCAGTTGCTGCGGCACATTTTGCACTTCAACCGGTGCTTGTTTTGGAAAGGTCATTGCAAAGCTGCCATCAGCGTTTTTATTAACGATTAGCTCGCCCACCGCATCAGCAATAAAGCGAATTTGCGATATATTATGCTCTTCACATAAAACATAGGCAGCCGCAAGTGTGGCGTGACCACAAAAATCGATTTCCATTAACGGCGAAAACCAGCGAATAACAAAACTTCCATCGTTTTGCAGGCAGGTAAAAGCAGTTTCAGATACGTTATTTTCAGCGCCAATCTTTAGCATTAAATCGTCGCTTAACCACGATTCTAGTGGGATCACTGCCGCGTAATTACCTTTAAATAACTCACTCGTAAATGCATCAATTTGATGAATAGTTAATTGCATTGTTTAAACTTTGTAATGATTAATAGCTTAAAACTGCCATACCTAAACTAAATTAGCACTTTTATTTTTGCTTTAAGCCATTACAGGTCGCATTCTATAATATTGCATACAACCAAATTGCACAGCATTGGTAAGCAATAGCATAATAAACATAAGTAAGTGCGCCGTGCTTGGAGCCGCTGTTGTAAGCTCAACAACTAAGCCGCAAATACCAGCAATAAACTGCAAGCTAAAGTAGCGCGCGCTTAAATTACTCACATTACCCGTACGCAATGTTTTATAAGTTTGCGGCATAACACGTACCGAACTCATCACAAGACCAACATACGTTAAAGCGCTTAATACCGTTGCAGTATCAAGGCTTGAATTTAAAAGCAGTGAAAAAGGCAGTAACGAAAAACCTAGCATAGTAACCAGCTGTACACGTTCTCGTTTAGCTGCATTGAAACGTGCAAAAAAATATAAAATAAGCCCGCTTAACGCACCGGTTACAATAAATGGTAACGCAATATAATAGCGCTCAAAATAAATATTGTAGGTTATAAAATAAAGGCTTTGTGCTAATCCAAATGTCATCATTAATAGTGACAAACCAGAGACACTACGATTTTTTCGAATTTTGTTTAGTAATGGTAAAAAACTAAAAACCAAAATAAAAGAAGACAATATAGGCAAATAATGCGCCAAAGCAACCTCGCTCGTTATATAAATGTTAATTAAAAACAGAAATAAAAACATTTAATAAACATCTGTTTTTAAAAGGCTTTTACTATGAGCGCGGCATTGTAGAGCCGCGTAAATTTAACTCAACTAAATAAGATATTCTTATTTTAGGTACTGGAAAGCTAGGTATACAAAAACCGTAGAATTAAGTTCACGGTTTACCTATTTAATAGAAAACCTACTCACAAGCTATCAAATGAAAATGATAGTTGTTATCATACGCAAGTCATTAACTGCAATATATAAAACTATCTATGAGAAAAACTCTTTTTAAAATTCACAGTTGGATCGCTCTTATAGCTCTCATTCCCTTGATTGTTATTAGTATTACAGGGAGCGTATTAGTTTTTAAAAGTGAAATAGATGGCTTACTTATGCCAAGCAGTCACTATGTTGTAAAAGCACTGCCAGAGCGCATGCCAATCGACAAATTAATCGCAAAAACAGAGCTTGCTTACCCTGAGTATGTAGTAGGTAGTTGGGAGATATTTAACGATGATACTGCTGATCGGGTTTACTTAGTTAAACGCGGGACAGAGCAATGGTATAAGTTTCATTTAAACCAGTATACGGGTGACATTTTGTCAGAGCCTGTTGGTACCAGCCATTATTTTACTGATTGGTTTTTAGAACTGCATTACACCTTTTTACTTAACGACTTTAAAAACCTGCCAGGGCAAACAGGCACAGTACTAGGCTTCTTTTTTGCTCTGTTTTTATTGGTATTAGGTATTACAGGACTTATTATTTATCGTAAATTTTGGCAGCGCCTATTTAGTGTGCGCTGGCGTGCAACACTGCAAATTGTACTTAGCGACATTCATAAAATGACTGGGGTGATAGGGTCGCCCATCATTATTATTTTAGCTATTACAGGTGGCTACTTTAACTGGGCGGTGTGGTATCACGAAGTTATTGAACACGCTGAGGAAGAGCACTTTGTACTAACCAAAAACTTGCACAGTAGCGATATTTCGTTTCAACACATACTCGATGACAGTAAAAAGCAAATACCCACTTTTAATGGTACGTTTTTAGTTATGCCACTCGAGCCTGACGAAAATATCACCTTATTCGGCGAAGTCGATACAAATAACCCACTTGCGAGCGAATATGCCAATACGGTTAGCTACGATAAGCAAACAGGCGAACATTTAACTAACTGGGATATTCGCGAAGTAGGCGTTGGCTGGCAAGTAATTGATAGCTTTAGAAAACTTCATTTTGGCTACTTTGCAGGGCTAATAAGTAAAATACTGTGGTGCGTAATTGGTTTGAGCCCAGTGTGGCTAGCAGGTACTGGTTTTTACTTGTGGTTTACCCGCCGTAAACGTAAAAAACAATCACAAAAAAATCGCTCAAGTAAACGCAGTACAGCAAGTGCTTGATTAAAAACCCACCCCATTGTAATGTAAAATTTAACAATGGAGTGGGTTTATGATGTTTTATAAAATAGCAGTCTGTATTACTTTTTTATATTTAGTTGGATGTAACACAACCAAGGTTCACCAAGTAGAACAACAAATAGAGCTTGAACAACTATTAAACCATTCTTTGTTTAATAAACTCGACACTCCTTCTGAGTACAGTATTTTCGAGCTGCCAAATGCTGAAAAAGAAAAATTTTTAGCCTATGCAGAAAAACAAAAACAGTCTGAAATCCGTCATGACCGCATTATTTACAACTACCTCGAAAGCAACTTAGCTAACTTTAAATACCACGGCGATACACTTACTTCAGCCCAAGCCTTAAAACTTTCGCAAGGCAACTGTATTAGCTTAGCTGTTTTAACACAAAGCTATGCACAAGCTCTCGGATTAGAAACGAGCTTTCAAGAAGTAACAAGTCAGCCTGTATACGCAAAAGAAAATAATGTTGTTTATATAGCAAGCCACTTTAGAACAAGAGTATACGCCCCAAAAGTAGAGAAAAAAGATGATAATATTATTGAGTTTTTCAGAGCGGGCACATTAATCGACTACTTCCCTACCCGTCGCAGTTTTTATTCAAGCAGCGCAGACTATAACGATTTAGTTTCTAAGTTTTACAGTAACTTAGCTGCAACAGCACTAGCAGACAAACAGCTGGATATTGCTTACTCACTTATTTTACAAGCAAACAAATACACCCCCAATGATCCTGAATTATTTAATATAGCGGGCATTTTGCATCGCCGAGCTGGTGATTTACAAAGCGCTAAAAACATCTATCAAACAGCACTTAGTAATAACGAAATAAGCATTAATTTAATCAGCAACTATCAGCTTTTAGCTAAAAAGTTAGGCGACAAAGAGCTTGTTAAAGAGCTCACCTCACAATTAGTTAATAAAGAAAAAGACCCATACGAATTACTAGTGATCGCTAAAAACAACTTACAAGCTGGCCACGCTCATCAGGCTAAAGCACACCTTGAGCAAGCGATTACTAAAGCGCCTTACATTGCTGAGCTATACTTGGAACTCGCAAAAGTTCGCTATCAACAAGGTAATATTAAACAAACACAAACCTTACTTGAGAAAGCAATTGAACTAGAACGTGATAATCAAAAACTCGATGTATATCAAGCTAAGTTACTATCCTTGCAAATGGATAAGTAACTTAGCCAATTAATATTTATAACGAATAATAAAAGCTCAGCCAAGCACGCATTTCATCTTCAAAACTGTCGCCTTCTACTCGCGACAGTCCCATATTAAATGTTAAATCATTTACGCCTGCAGGCCCCATTCCAAAACTAAAATCACCTTGGTATTTTAAGCCGTAGCTTTGTGCGTATACGGTGTCGTCGAGTTGATGTTGCTTATAATAAAGCCACGGCATGCCTTCTTTAAAGCTAAAGCCGCCACCGTAGCCTTGATAGCGCTTTGCAGTTGCACTGTAAAAAGGCAGCTCAGATGAAAGTACATATTCACTATTTTGCTGCTGATTAATAAGATTTGAGCTAAAGCCACCTAATGCAAGGCTCCTGTCATCACGTTGTTTTTGATCAAAGTTTGCATAAAGAGGAATACCAAACGCTTTACCAAAAAGTTTGGCGGCTAAATCGTAACCTTGCCAACTATTGCTCTTACTACTGCCATCGTACCAACTGGCATAAAGACTTTGCCCTATTGCAAAATCTTGACGATCATATTGCCAATTTTGAGCAATGCCTAAACGCGTCCAATTTTTATGGCTTTGCCTATAATCAGTGTAATTGTAGGCAAGCTCTGGCGTTAAACTTAACTGCCCAAATTTAACGGGGTAACTTATTGCGGCAAAACCACCACGGGCATCCATGTCTGCACTTAGACTTTGCTCATACTGGCGCGATGTATCTAAATCATAGTCAAACAGTGCAAGTTTCAGTTTTACATCAAGCGCATTATATTTTGCCTGCACATAACCACCGTGCAATGCCCCATCGTGTAAATCAGTGCTATACCCCGCCTGTAAGTCGAGCTGCTTTAATAAGTCGCTACTTTTAATGCTTAAATCTAACAAACTGGTAGAAGCTGAATAATACTGAGAGCCAATCGCGAAAGTAGCGTGCTGGTCGAGCACGTTGTAATTTGTTTGCTCTGTAGTTTCGTGCTTATATATTTTAGCTTTTGGAAGTGTATGGTCGTTTACTATTAGCAGCGGTGCTTTTTTGTTAGCTGCAAACTCAGTAACTACAGTGCTTTTTATAGCTTTTGGCAGTGTTTTTACATTTGGCCCATCTGCGGTTATCGAAAAATAGAGTAACGAGCCATCAGTCATTTCAATTGGGTGGGCAACGGCCTCTTGCCCTTGGGTTAACTTGGTGAGTGTTTTACTCTCTATGTTGTAGTTATAAATATCGGTGGCGCTATTTAAACCTGCAACAAAGTAAAGTGACTCGCCATTATGGCTAAAGCTTGGCTGACTTAAATATTGATACCCGTTTGGCATAGGTACTGATAGCTGTTGCTCGCCGTTTATGCCTTGTATATACAATTGCCAATTTTCATTTAATGACGTTGATAAATAAGCCAATTTAGTTTCATCAGGACTGAGAATTGGGTAATCGTAAGTTGTCTCAAGGCTTTTTGTAAATAATGGTGTGATGGTTTGCGTATTAAGATCAACCCTCACTAATTCAGAGTAACCATCTCTTATTTGCTCGCCATACAAGGTTTCACCGTTACTGGTTACGCTAAATCGTCGTATACCAGCAAGTTCTGTAAGCTGTGTAATATTCCCAGTGTCAGTGTTATAGCTAAATATGTCAGACACTTTGTTATAAATACCCGACTCTTCATTGCTGTACGCATTGAAATACAACGTTGTGCTATTTACCCATTGAGGATTTGCAATACCGGCTCGGTTAATTTGATTAAGCACTTGTTTTTGTTCGCGCTTAAACACACTGGGCGATGTATCTGGAATATCTTGTGCATCGTTTTCGAGTAGCTCTTTTTGCGCTTTAGTAAACTCTTCTTGCGCTTTAATGTTGTCATCCGTGCTATAAATTATAAGCTTGGTATTACTCTCTATATCTCGCTCAACAATCGCAATCTTACTACCATCTTTTGAAAGTGCTGGGTTACTTGCATATAAGTTAAGCTCAAGCCAAAGTTCACTATTAAGTAACGGCTCCCCTTGCTCTATTTGCATTGCTTTATAGGTATATTCAGCTATAAATCGGCGATATAGCTTGGCTGCACTTTGCCCAAACACACCGCTAAATGCCTCATCAAAATCACGCGTTTTTACGCCTTGCATTCGCGTCCAAACACTATCGAGTGTTTGCTCTGAATAGTTTTGCTCTAGCCAATTTAAAAAGCGACTACCCATTAAATACGCCATTGAGCCGCCCATAAAGCCCTGCTCGCCATTTAATTGCCCATAGGTTGGCAAAGCACCTTGCTGAGCAAATTCTCGCAGTATTGACTCTGAGTAGTTATCAAACAAACGCCCACGGCCCGTCATTTTAGACTCAATCAATGTGGCATAACCTTCGGCTACCCAGCGCGGTGTATCACTGTAAGTTAAGTCGTATAGATCCCATATGCCACGTACTTTTTGCTGCCAGTCATTGCGTGTAGGCTGTGCTAAATGCACTAAGTGAATATATTCATGCAGTACAAGTAACTGCTGCCAGCCAGAGCTGTTTGATATAACTGTGTCAGATTGTGGTGGCGTAGTAAAAAGTGCCATCACAGGGTTACTTGAGGTAGGTAGCGCAAAGCCATTTGCTGCATTTAGGGGATCAAACACCACTACATCAACTGTTTTATCAAGTGCTCGGTTTTGCTGCTCAAACACTTTGGTGCGAACTATTTCAAGCTCTGCTGCAGTTGATTTAGCAAAATCAGCATGCTCAACACTGTAGTGAATGTTGAAATGTTCAGTATGAATAGTTTGCCAATCGGCTGCAAAGCTTGGTGCTGCTAGTAATAAAGCTGATGCGATGAGTGTTTTTTTCATGAGCGTCCCTAAAAGAATTCCTTAATACCATCTAGGGTATTATTAAATGTCTTTCATGGGCAGTAAGAAAGTGTAATAAAGCATGTGCAAATGTGTATTTACACATGTTTTATTAGGGGAGTTTACATCCAGCTGCGGGTATCTGACTCAATCTGTTTGATTGTAAAATCAATAATAAAGTCAGCATCTTGCTGCTTTATGTAGGGCATAAATGCAAAGCCTGAAGCAAGTTGTATATACAGGCTTTTTAAGCCTGATTTTCTCATTAAGTAGGTACTTATACTGCGTGCACTTTGCGCTTTATAAAGCTCAAAAACACGGTAATGAACCCCAATCATACCTTTGCGTACAACCATGTAAAATCGGCCATTATCCTCATGCATGTAATAACCATAACGCTGATACGATAAAGTTACCAAGCCAGAAAATACCACCAAAACACCAAGGCTTATCAAAGTATTAATATCAGCAATAAAACAAAAGCCAAACACTAATGCACTGGGTAACAGTGAATAAAAGCCTAAATTTTTATACAAAAGCGCTCGCTCTGCGCGCTTAAAAGCGAGTTTTTTACTATTAAACCAAGGGTAAATCCATTGGCATACACTATCAACTTGTTCGCTATTTAATACAGGTAATACTAAGGTTTGTTTATTTTTTTTAGCCGCAGCACCGGCTGCTATTCCGCCGCTACTTGCTTGTAAACACTCAACGGTAAATCGCTTTAATAATCGCCCCATTAGATTTTGCTTAATAACAATAGATTGCACTTTATCCATGCTCATCGAAAGCTGATGGCGCTCTAACAAGCCAGCAATACGTTTAAACTTTTGACCTTTAAAATAAAGCTCAAAGTTGTAAAAACGAATAAGCGACATAGTCACCGATAGCATCACAGCAGCCAAAACTAACAAAATAATTAAGGTGATCATTGCAAAGGTAGCAGCACTGGCCAGCATACCCAGCTCTTGCTGATAAAAGCCTTCTACTTTGGTAATAATTTGCTTCTCTAAAAAATCAACAATCAGGTTTATAAAAGGGGCAAGAGCAGCGATTGCTAAAATAGCCATATTCGACATTAAACCAAATTTAGCTATTTCTTTATTGCTAATGCTTAGCTTGTTTTCGATAGTGTCTGTTTCGCTTTGTTCAGTATTTTGTATTTCTTCTTGTTGCTGCGCTTTAAAATCAAATATTTGTTTACGCATTTGCTGTGCGTAATCTTTGGTGACGCCTGGTAAAACAACTTCTTGTGACACACTGCCAGCAGCATCAAAAATACAATTAACTAAGTTTACAGGGGTAAAATAAAATGGCTCGGCAATATTAACGTTTTGCACACGGCCAAATTTCAGCGTAAGTCGCTCTTTTTTAAATACACCTTTGTTAAGCAATATTTCGTTGTCGCTACTAATACAAAACTTAAAATTTAAATAATATAAAAATGAGTAAACAAATAATAAAACTAGTGCAATACCGCCTGCCACCTGCGCCCAAAACAACTTATTTTCCACTTGAGTAACAAACACTACAAACATAGGTAGTAAGTTTAAAAGGCCATCTTTTACAAAGCGCACACTAAAGTGCACAACAAAATATAAAAGCGCCCAAGGCGATACTTTTTGCCAGTAAATAGGACTGACTTGATCTTCGATAGTTGTATTACTCATCGACTAAAGGTGCCTGAGGTGTTGTGTCGTCTTGGCGGTAGTTTTGTACAAATTGGCGCATATTTTTACAATCATCATGGGTTAATCCACTAATTTGTAAATCGGCACTTACACCGCCAGCGCTAAATAATTTAATGCTCGCAAGGCTGAGTTTTCGCTCTATTGGTCCTTGGTGTATTTCCATATGCTGTACACGTGCTAAAGGTAATACTGTCACTTGTTGCCAAATAACACCTTTTTTAAAAGCAATGTCATGATTTCGCACTGCGAAACCTCGCAACCTCACACTTATCATGTTGTACAGCATAGATACGGCCACTAAAATAGGCATACCAATTAGCAAATACGTTTGTGCATTATTAGCAAAGGCTTCATTAAAATAACAAACCGCAATCAGCGCACCAATTAGCGGTATATAAAACAGAAGCGAGCTAAGCTGTGCATGTAGTAAGGCTTTATCAGCCAATGGCTTAAAGCTAATATCACTATGCTTTGGTAAATCCATTATTTGTTGATTGTTAAACACTATTTATCCCTATTACTGCTTTTAATTAATTACCAACTAATGGTGGTTATTAAGGTGTGGCTTTGTTTTGGCTCAAGCGTTACTTTATCTGTCAATACGTTAGCAGCCTCTAAGCAGAGCATCGTTTTATACTCATCGTCAGCAAAGTTAGATAAGCGTTTTGATTTTTCTATCCATGGGTTCCACAGTACACACGAACTTGAATTTTCGCGGCTCACATTAATAACACCCTCTGGCGTATTAATAGTTTGAATTGTATTTGCTTGTGTATAAACCATGTCGGTTTCGCGCTCAAAACTTACAACATCATTTTGTACAAATGGCCCTTCACCAAACTCAATATATTGCGCGCCTTGCAAACCATCAACATGGGTATTTGTAATGTCTGATGTAGGAAAATAGGTATGCAGCGCTTGAGTAAAGCTAAACGGCGTACTCCCTAAGTTAGTGGTCGTTAAGCGAACCTGTAATTTATCGCTTAATACAAACTCAACTTTTAATGCTGACTGATGTGGCCAATACGTCGTATTAACAAGCTTCATGGGTAGCTTTAAACTAACTGTAATTTGCTCATCAGATTCGTGTACTTCATCAGCTTGCCACACGCTTGTGCGCGCAAAACCATGGGCAGGCCACCCATCATTAGCGTGTGTGCCAAACCACGGCCAACAAATAGGAATACCACCTCGAATACTTGCCCCTTCCTGATAGGTTTCGTCTTGTGATACCCATATAAGTGGCTTGTTATTTTTAGGGATATACTCGGTAATTTGCCCACCTTGCAAAAATATTTTTGCGTCGCACTTTGCACTAGCTATTTTAATAAACTCAAGACCGGTTTCGCTTTGCTCAATGCTAACTGATGGCGATAATTTCATACCTTCCCCTATAATACTGATACTAAAGATTTTTAATATTTGTACAGAAACAATAATGCATGCTTAAAGTATACGCTATTGATATTAAATATTGATTGCTGAATTTGTTCATTGCCGATTAATACATATACAGTAAACTCACAAACAATTACTTTGTACTAACAGCTGTAAATGAATAATACTAAAGTCTATACAATAAGACTTGCCAATTATTCACAACATACGTACTGTGCGCAACTTAATGCACACAAGATGCTAAGAAAATTTACTATAATTTAAACAACATAATTTTACATTAGTTACTGCTCTAACTATTAAAAACCAATAAAAGCGGCCTAATGTGCAATATATTGTTTGAATTCAATTTATTTGATGTGTAACATTTCGCGATTACGGCAAACTACCGCCCCATCGACGAGATAAGCAAATGCAAAAATATGACGAATTATTGGTTTCTTTACGTAAAGTGATCCGCGCGATTGACTTACATTCTAAGCAGCTAAATAAAACTTCGGGTTTAACAGGCCCACAATTGCTTATAATGCAAGAAGTTAGAAAAACCGATGGAATAACGGCGAGCCGTATTGCTCAAAACGTAAATTTAAGCCCAGCAACGGTCACCAATATTCTCGACAGAATAGAAAGCAGAAACTTAGTAACACGCGTACGCAGTCAAATGGATAAACGCAGAGTGAGCTTATACCTCACCGAGAAAGGAAAAGAGTTACTTGATAAAGCACCTCAGCCATTGCAAGAACACTTTATTGAAAAGTTTTCTGCGCTTGCTGAGTGGGAACAGAGCCTTTTACTCTCATCAATGCAGCGTGTAGCCGCGATGATGGATGCAGATAAATTAGATGCATCGCCCCTTCTAGAAGTTGGTGCACTTACTCAAGCTCCTAAAGAATAAACAATAAAAAAAATACATAGTTTTGTACTTACTCTAAACGTAAGGCGTTTTTTGACGTCTTGAATTTTTTATTTTTTAATCACAAGCAGAGCGGCTATTATGACTAAACTCTCAAAATTAACACTAGCACTAGTTTTAGGTGGTGTTACAAGCACTTCTTATGCGTCTGATGATCTAGACACACTACAAAGCCAACTTAAACAGCTTAAGCAACAAATGCAGTTGCTTGAGAATAAGCTAGCTGATGAAAAAACAAAACAGCAACAAATTAACAAGCAACACGAACAACAAGTTGCAAACATCAGTAAAAAATCTGATCAAAAAGTGGTTGAAGTTGCCGCAGCAGAGCCTGAGAAAAAAGATGAAGGCATTAAAGTAGGTGGAGCAATACGCTTTAACTACAGCACCAACACATACGATGAAGATACCCAAGATCGCGGTGGCGATTTTGATTTTGATATTTTCCGTATAAATGTATCTGGTGAAATTAACGACATTTCACTTAACGGTGAAGTACGTTTTTACGATTACATGACCGTTGTTAAGTATGCTTACTTAGGTTACGAGTTTGCAGATGGCTGGGAAGGACAAGCAGGTATTGCACCCGTGCCTTTTGGTAATGGCCCATACAACTCACACAGCTACTTTTTCAGTACTAACTATTACGTAGGCCTAGAAGACGATTTTGATTTAGGTGTAGTAGTAAAACGTAAACTTAAAGATAACTGGAAATTAGACCTAGGCTTTTTCAAAAATGATGAGCTAGGCGGTGTGGACGGTGGCTCTTCAGATATTAACCATCGTTACTCTTACGACATTATTGGTAGTCGTTCTGCAGAAGAAGGTACATACGATGCACCGGGCTCTCGCATAGGCGAATACAATACGTTTGCCGGGCGAGCGACGTATCAAATTGAGCACAGCAAAAATATAACTACCGATGTGGGTGTATCACTATTAAGTGGTGGCTTACATGACGGTAACGACCGTGCAGGTAACTACGGTGCATGGGCATTTCATGTTGATAGCACAATTAACAACTGGAATATCCAATTTCAACACGGTGAATACGACTACGACCTAGACGACAGCAGCGACCGCTTTGTTGTTGGTGCGTATGCGTATTACGACACTGTATCTAGCGAAGCTACTATGACTAACTTTAACGTTGCTTATAATTACTCGCTTGATTGGGGGCCTGTTACCGACATTCAATTTTACAACGATTACGGCATTATTTATGACAAGTCTGACGATAGTGCAGATACATGGATGAACGTAACGGGTATGAGTGTTGCAGCAGGTGGCTTCTTTAGTTACTTCGACTTTATTCAAGCACGTAACCAGCCGTTTATTGGCGGAACAGTTATTGGGGATGGCGATACAGAACGTCGTTTCAACATAAACATCGGTTACTACTTCTAACCTGTTAACCGCATTTATTTTTTAAAAGGGCAAACTAAGTTTGCCCTTTTTTATTGATTTTAAGCTTCGAATTAATAGCTATTTAGCCTACAATTAGAGATACCATAACACGCCTAAAAAGAGCCTAAGTGAATATAAAAGCGGTGTTTATTTGTTATAAAAACTTATGGTTTAAAGCGCTTGGCTTAATACTTGTAGCCTTGGGTATTATTGGCATTGTGTTACCGGTCATGCCTACCACTATATTTTTTATTTTAGCGCTCACCTGCTTTACTCGCTCATCACCCGCGCTTGAACAATGGCTGTTAAACCACCCTCGTTACGGTGTAACTCTAAAGCAATGGCAAGCCCATAAAGTAGTACCTGTAAAAGCCAAATGCTACGCCGCCATTGGCATGTTAATTGGATTTATATTTTTACTGTACTCAGCCGCTCCTATTTGGGTTATTTGCCTCGTTGCAGTAATAGAAGTATCTGTAATGATTTATCTTATTTTAAGACCTTCCAGCCCTCCTAAGCATTAAATGTTCATTTTTACCTGCATACACCTTTGTTTTAAAGTTTTTATGTAAAGATAAGTAAGTAAATTTGTAATAGCTAATGCAAATCATTATCATGTTGTAAATTTAATTTATTAACTGTTTTTATGTCGTTTATTAATAAGCGGGCTTTGTATAGTACAAGCCGTGCTCTACATATTTATATTTCTACAGCTTTGTTTTTTTTGCTTATTTTATTTTGCGTTAGCGGCATTGTGCTTAACCATGTTGACTGGCTTAAAAACGATAAAAATAACGGCCAAGTAACTGCAACAATTCCAGCAGAGCTAGTTACTAAAGCAAATGAACAGCTAAATACGCTACCAACGCTTTATCCAGAAATAGAAGCTTACTTAGCCGAGCAATATGCACTTACAAAAGTAAAAAGCATTGAGTGGGAAAAAGAAGACGCGCTCGTCATGCTCGACTACCCATTGCCTGCAGGATTTGCCTACGCAGAGCTCGACTTTACAACCGGCGAGTTAAACCTAGATTACCAAACAGGCGGCTTTTTAAGCCTTATTGGCGACTTACATAAAGGTCGCTACACCGGTGAAGTATGGAGCTGGGTAATCGATATATCTGCCGTACTAATGATTTTATTTGCCATCACCGGCATGATTATTTTGTTTCAAAATAGAAAAAAACGCTTAGCAGGAATATGGATAACCGTACTGGGAGTCGCAACTCCACTGGTTATTTATTTATGTTGGGTTCCACAAATAAAAGGAGTGTCTTAATGGTTAAATTTAAATTATTTATAAGCGCCGCATTACTGCTCATCGCTGCGTTTTTTCAAACATCAGCGCATGCGCAAACACCACAGCTAGAGGTTGAATTAACGCTTCCCGACTTAGAAATACAACCGTACCACCGTCCGTACGTTGCAGTTTGGCTTGAAACACCAGAGCGCAAACACGTAACTACGCTTGCACTTTGGGTGCAAAAAGCAGAATGGTTTAAAGACTTACGCCAATGGTGGCGTAAAGCCGGTAAAAGCGATGCCAACTTTGACGGCATTAGCGGCGCAACAAAGCGCGCGGGTACTTACACCATAAATTGGCAAGGTAATGATTTAGACGGTAACCCAGTAAAACCAGGTAAATACTTACTAAATATTGAAGTTGTACGCGAAGAAGGCGGCAGAGATTACACCCGCGTTGAGCTCGATTTAACTAAATCAGGCAAACTAACAATTGATGGTAAAAACGAGTTTTCTAAAAGCTTCGTCACTGTAAGCACTAAGTAGCTGCTACTTAATCATTTGAATTTAAGGAAATATAATGAAAATTAATTTATTAAAAACGGCATTAATCGGCGCATTGAGCTTATCTGCTTTAGTGTCAACTTCAGCAAGTGCACACGGACGTTGGTTACTACCTTCGCATACATCTTTATCAGGCGATAAAGCGCATTACGTAATGATTGACGCTAGTATCTCTAACGAAATTTTTGCACCAGACAAAGCCTTTAAACCTAAAGAAAAAGGCGCAGAGTACGACGATACGTTATTAATGGCACTTGCGCCTAATGGTGAGCCAGTATCTGAAACGATCCGTGCTTATTACTTAAAACGTAAAAGCTCAGCTGCGGTAAGCTTAACAGAGCAAGGCACTTACCACATTGCAATGACCCAAAAGCCAATGTACATGACCTTCTACAAAAATGAAGAAGGTAAGCGTAAGCGTGTATTTGGTAAAAAAACAGACGCTAAGTTACCTAGTAACGCTAAAGATGTAACCACAACGAAGGTTGTTTCAACAGTAGATACATTTGTAAGCCGAAATGGCACCACAAAGCCAGCACAGTTAGGTTTAGGCTTAGAGCTTAGTGGCCCAACGCATCCAAACGATTTATTTGTAGGTGAACAAGCACGTTTTCAATTACTACAAGATGGTAAATCTGCTGGTGAAGGCATTGAAGTAAGCATTTTAAAAGGCGACACACGCTACCGTAACAACCGTGGCGAAGTAAAAGTAACGACCGATAAAGAAGGTATGTTTACAATTACATGGAAAGAACCAGGCCTATACCTAATAGAAACCTCTAACAAGGTTACCGTAAATGAAGAAGGCGTAGATGCAGGACGTTATGCATTATTTACAACGCTTGAAGTTGCCCCTGAATAATTTAAATTACTAAATTTAAAAAATTGAAAGGCCAAGCATTTGCTTGGCCTTTTTACGTATTACTAACTTTTATCTAAAATTCCCTTGAATTCGCAACCATTCGACACAAGATTGCAACTACAACGATCCAAACGCCTATATCGCGCGTAGACAGTGACCTTACTTGTTAACAACTTAGAATATCTTAGATAGTTTTTATCTTTGCACTAGGGTAGTCGCTTCTATATGATGCGCTCCTTTTTAAAATCAATAGTCAGCAGCCCTCAAGGGAATCAACATCATGTTAAAGCCATTATCAGCCAAAAAAGTAGCACTTAGTCTGGCCATTTCTTCTGCACTTAGTGCACCCTATTCTTCTGTATTTGCTGCAGAACAAGATGTTCAGGCCGAAAAAAGTATTGAAGTGATTTCAGTAACAGGTACTCGCAGAAGCTTACGCAGTATTGCCGAAAGCTCAGTACCTGTAGATATTATTACCAGCGGTGATATGCAAAGCACGGGTCAGCTAGAAATAAGCCAAATACTAGCAAACCAAGTACCTAGCTTTAACTACCCAAGTGCCACTATGGGTGATGGTACTGACCATGCAAAGCCAGCTGTTTTACGTGGATTAGCACCCGATCACACATTAGTACTTATAAACGGTAAGCGCCGCCATGCCGGTGCGCTATTAAACTTAGCAGGTGTTGTTGGTCGAGGCTCTACCGCTGTTGATTTGAACATGATCCCAACCTCTGCAATTAAACGCGTTGAAGTACTACGTGATGGCGCAGCCGCACAGTACGGTTCTGATGCAATTGCTGGGGTAATTAACATTGTACTTAAAGATGCCTCAGAAGGCGGCAGCGTAAGCGTAACGTACGGTAAATATGATACTCAAATGGCTGGCGTACCTCAGCTAGAAAGCACCTACGCAGATGCAAACGGCGACTTAGCGTTTAATACCGGTGGCGACAGAGAAGTAAACGACGGTGCAACACGCACTGTTAGTGCAAACTCTGGTTTTGCGTTATCTGATAACGGCTTTGTAAACGTATCAATTGAATACCGTGATAACGACTCAACGCAGCGCTCAGGCTTTGACCCACGCGAACAATACAGCCGTCTTGATGATGGCAGCCTAGACCCACGCGAATTTACTATCGATCGTTACAATCACCGTTTTGGTAAAGCAGACCTTGAAGATTACGCGTTATTTTACAACATGGGTTACGATTTAGATAACGGCTTAAACCTTTATTCATTTGGTAGCTACTCAAAGCGTGAAGGTAATTCAGGTGGTTTTTACCGCCGCGCAAAAGATGACCGTAACGTGTTAGAAGTTTATCCAGATGGCTTTTTGCCGCAAATTGAAACAGACGTACAAGACTACTCATTTGCACTGGGCTTACAAGGCGAAACTAACGACTGGACATGGGATGTAAGTACCAACTACGGCCGCAACGACTTTGGTTTCGGTGTTGTAAATAGTATTAACACATCACTAGGTGCCGACAGCCCAACCGAATTTGACAACGGTGCATTGGTTTACGATCAGTTTTTAGTAAACGCAACAGCCAATACCACACTCGATTTAGGCTTACCTGATGACGTATTTTTTACCGTAGGTACTGAATACCGCCACGAAAGCTACAAAATAGAAGAAGGCGAAGAAGCGTCTTACATCACTGCCCTTGATAGCGATGGTAACCCAATTGCAGCCGGTGGCGCGCAAGTACTTGCTGGCTTTGGACCAGAAAGTGCGACTGACGAAAGCCGTCATAACATCGCTTTATTTGTTGAGTTTGATACCTACTTAACAGAAAAATGGAACGTAGTTTTAGCGGGTCGTTATGAAGATTACAGCGACTTTGGTGACACGTTTACCTCTAAACTTGCCTCGCGTTACAGCATTACTGAAAACCTATCACTGCGCGGAGCAATTAGCACAGGTTTCCGTGCACCATCTTTAGCACAAAGCTCGTACCGCCAAATATCAACAGTACTTGAAAACAACCAACCATTTGAAGTGGGTTTATTCCCAACCGATTCAGCCGCAGCGCAAGCACTTGGTGCTCAGCCGTTAGATGCTGAAGAGTCAGTAAACGTTACAGCGGGCTTTATGTACACGCAAGGCAGCTTTAGCTTAACGGTTGATGCATACCGTATTGATATTGATGACCGTATTGTATTGTCTGAAAACTTAGAGGGCGATGCCGTAGTAGAAATACTACAAAATGCAGGTGAGCTAAATACCGAAAGCGTACGTTACTTTACCAACGCTATCGATTCACGCACGCAAGGTGTAGATATAGTTGCCACTTATAACCTAGATTTAGACAACTTAGGTGATTTACGTTTAAACGTAGCAGCTAACTTTAACGACACCGAAGTAACGCACGTAAACGACAACCCAAGCGAGCTAAACTCACTAGGTGACGACTACGTAGTGTTTGCACGTCGTGAAGTAGGTCGCTTTGAAGAAGGCACGCCAGATAGCAAATGGAACCTATCAGCAGTGTGGAACTTTAACGAATGGCAAACTACCCTGCGTGCCACACGTTATGGTGAAGTCGCTGATATTTCAACTACAAGCGATCGCGATGAATACCTAGACCCTAAGTGGATCACCGACCTAGAAGTGGCATACCGTCCAGACGAATATTGGAAGTTTGCTATTGGTGCAAACAACTTATTCGATCAGTACCCACAAGCAACCGTGGATAACATTGGTTACTCTGACTTTGGCCAAATATTCCCGTACACGCCATATGCACCGTACGGATTAGACGGGCGTTTCCTATACGGTAACATTACTTACAGCTTTTAATAAATAACCTAAAAGCAAACACTTAAAAAGGATGCCATGTGCATCCTTCTTGCTAACTTTTAGTGTTTTTAACCAATCATTAGTAAACCAGCTTTTTAAACACACCCATCAAATCAATAAAATCAACAACTTACATTTCGGCCTCATTTTTGCTCTATATTGTTTATATAAATACAAACAAAAATACAAAGGACTAAACATGAGCTCATCAACTGTATCTAGCATTACAAAACCACTTTCGCTTATTGGCGGCATTTTATTATTAAGTGGCTGTGTATTTCATATATCGCCAAGCGTTGCCTCAGTAAAGCAAACTCAACAGCTATCACTGCCAAGCAATAATCTTGAATATTTAAACGTATTAAGCGGTGCAGGTAGCCTTGAAATAAAAGGCTCAAAAACAGCCACCAGCATTAGTGTTAACGCCACCATTTACACAGCCGATATTGAAGACGAATACGAACTAACGCTCGAGCAAAGCGGTAAACAGGCAAAGCTTGTTGCCCAAAATAAAAGCCGTAATGGTATTAGCTTTTACAATGGTCAATCTCCACATATTGATTTAGTTGTTACTGTGCCAAGTAATCTAAATTTAGATATTGATGATGGCTCTGGCGACATTTTAATAAATGCTATGCAAAGCAATATTGATGTAAAAGACGGCTCAGGAGATTTAACGATAAGCGGTGCTAAAAACCTAACTGTTGACGATGGCTCAGGTGAAGTAAACCTTGAAAACATAGCGGGTAATTTAGAATTAACCGACGGCTCTGGCAGTATTCATATTAACAACGTAAGCGGCAATGCAACTATTGACGATGGTTCGGGTGAAATGCACGTGAGCAACATAAGCGGTTCGCTAAACGTTGAAGATGGATCGGGTGATATAGTAATAAGCCATATAAGCGGTGCAGTTAATGTTGATGATAACTCTGGCGACCTGCTTATTGAGCATATTGGCTCAAGCGTAACAATTGAAGACGGTTCGGGTAATATTCGCGTTAACCATGCAAAGGGGCTGACTATTACTGAGTCGGGCTCGGGCGATGTAAGTATCGATAATATTAGCGGTTCAGTAAAAGTAGCTGACTAACTCTATTTAACCGTTATTCAACTACCCTTTAATATACTTTATGCCCTATCAATCAGGGCATAAAACACTCCTCTCAAAGTATAAATGATTCAAAAGTAGCACTGTTTCGCATTAACTATTTCCCAAAACAATACAAAAGTACTTATTTGATTTATTTTTTTGCTTAATAGCTAATTTGGGTACATATTAATATTCAACTTTTTAAAAGGATATTGATATTATGAAATGGAAGTTATTAATTTTAATTACTGCTTTATTCACCCTCGTAGCATGTGGCTCTGGAGGATCAGACTCTAAAACAGTAGCTAAACCGGTCAGCACTAACACAAAACCTATTGCGGTTATTACCACCGAACAATCGGGGTTTAAAGTAAATACCACCCACGTTTTTAGCGCTGCACAAAGTAGCGACCCCGATGGCGATGCACTCACCTATCAATGGCAATTAACCAGCAAAAACGAACAAGTAGAAATACCGATTACGGTTAATAACGAAAGTACCGTTGAGTTTTCAGTATCTGAAGCACAAGAGTACCAATTAGTATTAACCGTGAGTGACGGTAAGCTTTCAAGCACACCGGCACAAAAACAATTCACCGTTACTGAAAATACCCAATTAATTGCTAACGCAGGTAGCACACAAACCGTTAAGCAAGGTGATGTTGTGCTTTTAAACGCCGCGCAAAGTAGCACAACCAGCGGCGCCATTAATCAATACAAATGGCAATTTATTACCAAGCCCGTAGCAAGTAATGCAACGCTTGAAAATGCGACTCAAGTTAAAAGCCAGTTTGTTGCCGACGAAATAGGCGAGTTTAAAGTTGAGCTTACCGTTACTGATTCACAAGGTGATACAGCAAGCACTGTCGTACTCATAAAAAGTGAATCGCTTAATTCTAACTCATCGCCACAAGCGGTTATTAACGTAGAAAATAAAACAATTGCCCCAAATGAAGTTGTTACGCTTTATGGTAACCAAAGTACTGATCCCGATAAAAACGATACGCTTAGTTATGCCTGGGCAATTACAGCAAAACCCCAGGGCAGCACGCCGGCTCTTTCAAACATGCAAAATCATACCGCTGGATTTTCAGCGTCAACAGCTGGAGATTACACGCTTTCACTCACTGTTACCGACCAACAAAACGAAAGCGATACCGCATCAGTTACTTTAACTGTTACCACAAGTAATAAAGCCCCCGTTGCAACACTTGAATCCGAGCGTGATATTACGTTAAACGAATCTACCACTTTGCAGTGCCAACAATGTAGCGACCCTGACGGAGATACACTGAGCTATAACTGGCAGTTACAAGCTAAGCCTGTAAATAGTGCATCACAACTGACTAACAGCACATCAGCAACACCCTCTATTGTTGCCGATAAAGAAGGCGACTACGTTGTAGTACTTACAGTGTCTGATGGCCAATTAAGCTCAAACCAAGCAACCTCAGCACTGCATGCCAGTAGTAATAAAAAGCCTGTTACTCTGGTAACTTATGAAACCTCTATAACGGTTGATGAACAAGTTTTACTTGATGCTTCCAATAGTTACGATCCAGAAGGCCAACCACTAAGCTACCAATGGGAAATCATTTCGTCGCAAGGCCAAGCAATGCTTAGCAGTAATACAATATCAAAACCAACGTTTAGCGCATCAGTAGAGGGGCAAGTTGTTATTTCGTTACGCACTAACGATGGCGTGCAGTACTCCGACACAAAAACCCTAACAATTGATGTAATACAAAACGCATTGCCAGTAATTAGCTTCACAGGGGAGCAATCACGCTACGATGTAGTGGGCAATGCAGTTAAATTTGATGTAAGCCAAAGTTACGACCCTGAGGGAACCACTCTCGATTACGCTTGGACACTATCAGCGCCTTCAGGCTCGAGCACCAGCTTAAGCAATACAAACCAAAGTATTACCGAATTTATCGCCGATATGACGGGCAATTACACGTTAACCGTTGTCGCAACTGATGCTGATGGATTTTCAAAAAGTGTGCAATTTTCAATTACAGTAACCAACTCTGCACAACTTACCGGTCGCATTAAAGGGCTACTCACTAATGTGCAAAAAGCGGCTATAAGTAATGCACAGCTAACAATTAATGGACTGCAGTACACTACCAACACAAACGGCTTTTTTGATGAAGAGGTTAATTTAGCACAAGGTGAAAAAATAACGATAACCACCGCAGACGAAAGACTCGCAACAGGGGTATATAACTCTGTAGCAATTACGCAAAGCAACTTTACTGTGGATATAGGCCAAAATAGCATGCCCGTTTTACAAGCTGTTGAGGTTTCGGTATTTGTGTGTGCTGAGTTTTCAGGCCCCGACACCGTTAACTTACGCTTTAACTTGGTAGATACACTTTTAGCGTCAGATAGCTTTCAATTTAGCTTTGATCAAACCAAACCACTTACTTTGCAAAAAAGCGGAAGTACTTACCTAGATAGCGAATTGGATATCGACCTACCTGCATCAGCAGAGTTTGAAGTAACAGCAATTGAAACAAGCGTTGAAAATACAATCAGCTCAAACATTACTATTTACCATTCTGATTCAGGCCAACCAAGCTCAGCAATTATAAGTATTTGTAATATTTAGCCCCCAACAAGCCCTTCAACACAAAGTGCTATTTTTAGCCCAGTAGTTATAACCATTAGTGTTATAACTACTGATAAATAAGCAACTTTGAGCCATATAATCCATTGTATTTTATAAGCAGCTAAGCCATTCTAAAAGCCTTGATGTTATTAGGATAAACGCGTGTTAGAAATTGCTTTAATTTACTTAGCAGCAGCCATTGTAGCTGTCCCTATTGCAAAACGAGTCGGACTGGGCTCAGTGTTAGGTTATTTAATTGCCGGCATACTCATTGGCCCTTATGCGCTGGGTGTTGTGGGCGATCAAACTGATGTAATGCACTTCGCTGAATTTGGCGTAGTAATGATGCTGTTTTTAGTTGGTCTTGAACTACAACCTTCGCGTTTATGGACATTACGCCACTCTATTTTAGGGCTTGGCGGCTTGCAAGTTGTGTTAACGGCAGCGGCAATTTTTGCATTTTGTTATTGGTTTTTTGCCATGCATTGGCAAACCGCACTCGCCATTGGTTTAATGCTCGCGCTCTCCTCTACGGCTATTGTGCTGCAAAGCCTTGAAGAAAAAGGCTGGCTAAAGCAAGAAGCCGGACAAAACGCGTTTTCGGTATTGCTGTTTCAAGACATCGCAATTATTCCTATTTTAGCCCTATTGCCACTGCTTGCATTTGCCCCGCAAACTAACACAAAAGAAATCAGCGATTCAATTATTGCAAGCTGGCCTGTATGGCAACAAGTATGTGTATCGGTTGCGGTTATTGCCGCTATTATTGCCGGCGGTAAATATGTATCGGCCCCGTTATTTAGATACATTGCCCAAACACACATGCGTGAAATATTTACTATTTTTGCACTGTTTTTAGTGGTCGCTATTGCACTGGTTATGCAAAGTATTGGTTTATCGCCTGCTTTGGGCACATTTTTAGCGGGCGTTGTACTTGCCGAGAGTGAATTTAGACACGAATTAGAAGCCGATATAGAGCCCTTTAAAGGCTTACTGTTAGGATTGTTTTTTATAACTGTTGGCGCATCAATTAACTTTGAACTGCTATTTAACGAGTTTAGTACCGTTATTGGCTTAGTGGTTTTACTTATTGTAGTTAAAGCCTGCATTTTATTTGCCCTTGCCGTTACCTTTAAAATTAACAGCAAACAGCAGTTATTATTTGCCTTAGCGCTTGCCCAAGGAGGTGAGTTTGCCTTTGTACTTTTAAGCGTAACCACCACCTTAAGTATTTTAACGCCCGAGCAAACCAGCCTTGTTACCTTAGTTGTGGCGGTATCAATGCTAATAGCGCCGTTATTACTTATGGTTTATGAGCAAATACAAAAACGCAGCAGCAGTGCTCTGCCTGAGTTTGATAAGCCAGAGCAAATTAGCACCGCTAAGCACGTAATTATTGCGGGCTACGGACGTTTTGGCCAAATTATGGGGCGTTTACTGCACGCGCAAGGCTACGAAATAACCGTACTTGATCACAGCCCTAGCCAAATAGAATTACTACGCCGTTTTGGCAATACCGTATTTTATGGCGATGCCGCACGCCAAGAACTCCTTGAAGCCGCAGGCGCGCACACTGCGCAAATGCTGGTAATTGCAATTGATAACCCCGATAAAACCATTGAGATAATTAAGCTCGCGCATAAAAACTACCCGCAGCTTAAAATAGTTGCTCGCGCAATCGACCGCCGCCATGCGTATCAGTTACTTAATTTAAAAGTAGATGCGTTTAACCGCGAAACCGTCGACTCAGCTATTAACCTTGCCGTAGAAGCACTCGAGCTATTAGGTAACACTAAGCAAGATGCAGAACGTGCTGGTAAACTATTTAGAGACCACGACCGCGCTGCAGTACTGCAACTTGCTGCATTATGGGGAGACGACGCCAGCTACGGCGTAGCCGTGCGCCAACGCATGGAAGATTTAAAACAAGTTCTGCAACAAGATAAACAAGCACAAAGCGATTTAAATACCTGCGACAGCGGCGATTGCGAAGACGGCCTAACAGAGCTAGCTGATAGACCCAAAAAGCCTGATGATGCTCATTTGGAGTAGTGTTAAGGCTTTTATATTTGTGCTGTTGGCAATAGCTGGCAGCACATAAACTTGAGATATGATTGCTAAACGCTCTATTAAGCCTGTAGCTGGCACTGCAACGAACATTCAATCCCTAAATAATTTTTAATAATATTTTTGTTTTTTTGAATCATTTTTCCAACGACGATAACCTTTTAAGAAGCTTTCAAAATCAGTATTTTCACCGAATGTGTTATTATTTTTTTCTGAGCATTCTAGTAAGTATTGTTCCGCAACGGCCTGCAATGATTCCTTTTTATCTATAACCCATTTTAATTCAAAATCCATATACTTAGTAATCTTAGACACGTTCATACAATGATCGAACTGCTTATCTTTTCCGAAGAAATCTTCAGATAAATTAGTTTTCCCTCCGCTAATCATATGAGCTCTAAAACAACTTGCGATAACAATTAATAACTCAGGAGGTGGATAAAGCCCAGATTCTATGAAGTATAAAAAGCTATTTAATAGATTACTTTCTACTTGTTCACACTCAATTACATTATGTAATGAGTTTTCTCTAGCATATTCCAGCTATGTTCAAGCTTTGCGTAGTATGGAAACTCATTATGTTTATAAGAAGCTTTTAAAATTTCTCTCACTTCCACTACATCTTCAAGGTGTATTTTTATAAGCGCCTGCAAAAAACACTTTCCCTTGAACTAACTCAGTCAACTCATCAATATCCATTTCTTCACCCTAATTTAAACACTAATAAAACAAGACAAATACAAACAGTAACCGTTGAAACATTCTCAACTCTCACTACGCTTAGTAGTTTCATAATCAACTTTTCCATAACTAATTAGCCTCTTTATATAGGATTAGTTTTCATTATATCGTCCTTTTAAAGAAGCAAAGAGCCATTAACTTAAGCTAATATCATTAATGAATGAGACTCTAGCTTTATTTTTATTACAAAGAGGCTGTAAATCTTGGTCGCGTACCGATATTAAGTAACGTCTGTTTTATCAAAAAAGAACCTCCGTCGATATGTTAACTTTGAAAATACGAAAAAAGGTATTTGATTAGGTTATATCTGTGGCAGGAATTTAGGGAAGCTCTTTCAGTGCTACTTGTAGCTCATAGCCAGTCATTCTTTCAGCTATGAGCTACTACATTTAAAAACGCTAAAACCTAGTGGTGATGCCCGCCTTGAATAGCCTCGCCCTGCTGGTTATAAAAGCCAGTTGCGCCGTGCTCTATAAAACCAAGGTTTATCATTTTAGCTAAAAATGGGTCACCTTCGTTATCGCCAATGTCGGCGTAATCGGTGGTTTGAAAGCGATCCCACTGTGCAAATTGAGCGGTAATTAGTGGCTCATCAGTGCTTACATTGTTCAGGCTAAGTAAGGTAGTTGTTTGGCTTTTTTTGTTACTAATACTAAATGTTTTAACTAATTTTGAATGCGTAAAAAAGGCGAGGTTAAAGTCGTTGCCATTTTCGCTCAGTGTATAGTTTTTTACTTCATCACAGCCGCTGCCTTGTGTGCTTACTAGGATCATTTTTTCGATTAGGTGGTTATCCACCAGCTGGTTTTTAGCACTCCAGTTTTGTACGCCGCGTACCTCAGATGGTTGGTATTCAATACCGCGTTGCTGGGCATTAAAGTAACGTATTGGTCGTATTTGATTATTAGCTAAGTGCTGCCAAAGCTCGGTGATTACTTCACTTTGATGCGCTACTTGCTGATTGTTTCGCCAAAGGGTAAGTGACTCGCTACTTTGCTGCGCTTTATGGCTGTTGGTAATTTTATAATCCGCTTTTAAATGCTTGGCATCAATATCACATTGCGAGGCAAAGCTACTTGTACTTACAAGCGTGGCAATTATTAATAACGCTTTTTTCATTTAGCTATCTCTTATTTATATTTCAAGTTTATGGCAATAACATAACGATTATAAATGTCAGTTTAATGACAAAAACCCCGCACAGTATGCGGGGTTTTTTATTTAGATATATTTAACTAAATTTATAACTAGCCGGTATTTATTGCGCTAGTTTTTCGTCTGCTGTTTTTACAAAGTCAGCTGCAAAGTCCATTACATGGAATAAAAAGCTTTGCTCGTTTGTGCCTGTTACCAAGTGTGCACCTGGGCCCATTGCATAAACGCCAACATCTTCACCGGCATGTGTTTCTGAGCCCATTGGTACCAGTGCTTCTTGATGAAAACCAGGTGTTGTTGTATCGACATCTGTTAAATCAACACGCCCTGTAACCGGTGCAAAGGCATAACCTGCATCGGCATCAGTCTCGCTACCTAGGTTTCTAAAGCCACCACCATTGGTGTAACCAACCGTTGTATAAGGCATATCGTCGGCGGCTAAGCTTGGCTCAGTTTCGCCCACGGCAACCACTTTACCTAAAATTGGGTTACCGCGTTTAGGGTAACCGGCAATGGTAAATACATGGCTGTGATCGGCTGTTACAACAATGAGTGTTTCTTCTGGGTTGGTGTTTTCCATCGCCACTTTAACGGCTTTAGCAAGCTCAATAGTGTCGTTTAACGCGTTATAAGCGTTACCCGCATGATGCGCGTGGTCAATTCGACCCGACTCAACCGTTAAGAAAAAACCTTGCTCGTTGTTATCAAGCACGTTTATTGCTTTTTCGGTCATTTGTGAAAGCGAAGGTTCGCCTGCAACATCGTTTGCACGGTCAGCTTCGTATTGCATGTGGGACTCGTTAAATAAGCCAAACACTTTAGTGGCATCGTCACTTATTGCATCAAAACCGGTTTGATCCATTACGTACGTGCCGTTTGGATATTGCGTTTTCCACTCTGCAGTTAAGTCGCGGTTATCGGTTCTATCCCCTTCAACAGCACTTACTGCATCGGCTGAATTAAACGTGGCATCTTTTGGTAAAAAGTGACGACGACCGCCGCCCATTACTACGTCAATACCGTCTACATCAACACCACTAAAGCGTGCTTCTAGGTTGGCTTCAAAGTTAACCAGTTGCGATGCAATATCTTCACACGTAGCGGCACTTTCTGGCATATCGGAGATATCTTCCCAGTTACGCTCTGCCGATTTAGCATACGTTGCAGCTGGGGTTGCGTGAGTAATACGCGCTGTAGAAATAATCCCTGTTGCTTTACCTGCAATTTCAGCAAGCTCTAACGAGGTAACAAGTTCGTGCCCTTTGCCTGATGCACAATTACCACGTTCAACCGCTTCATCTATACCTAAAACGCCCGCGTCGGTTTTAACACCCGATGCCATTGCGGTCATAGTGCCTGCCGAATCTGGCGTTTGCGCATCTACGTTGTATGTTTTTACAAAGCCCGAAAAAGGCATAGTTTCAAAGCTTAACTGGTGCTCTTCACCCATTTCGCCCTCTAACTGACCCGCTAAAATACGTGCTGCGGTTATGGTAGAAATACCCATACCATCGCCCACAAATAAAATAACGTTTTTAGCTTTGCCTGATTCAGTAACAATGTTGCTACTGGCTGTTTGTGCAGCACCTAATTTTGTTTGTGCTTCACTAAACCATGCATTACTAGTAAGCGAGGCTAATTGCTCGTTTGTGAGCGACGTTGCAGGTGCATTACACACTAAATTAGTTGAGTTAACTTCGTCGCTGTCTAGCACGTCGTTATTATTGGTATCTGCGCCTACTTGAGTCTCTACACCGCCATTAATGCACTGCTCAGAGCCCACTGCAATAGCGTTATCTACTGCGATAATATTATTTTCATTTTTGTTATCGTCACTCGAGCAACCTGCTAGCGCGACCATTACTGCTAAAGAAAGTACTGTTAATTTGTTCATGTTAGCCGCCATTATTGCTGAGTTAGTTCAAGAGCTTGATTAATTAGATGAAACACTACGTTTTGTTCAATTACGCCTTGTGCTAGCTGAGCACCTGGACCTTTTGCATGCAGTGAAATATCTTCACCCGCGTGTGTTTCTGAGCCCATTGGTACAGTTGCTTCTTGGTGAAAACCTGGGGTCGTTGTATCAACGCCATTTAGCTCAACACGCCCTGCAACAGCAGCACTTGTGTAACTTGCATCCGCATCAGTCTCACTGCCCAAGTTTCTAAAACCTAAACCATTTGCGTAACCTACTGTGGTGTACGGCATATCGTCGGCAGCTAGGCTTGGTGTAGTTTCGCCTACCGCAACTACTTGACCCAAAATTGGATTACCACGCTTAGGGTAGCCTGCAATAGTAAATACATGGCTGTGATCGGCGGTTACTAAAATAAGGGTTTCTTCTGGATTGGTGTTATCTACCGCTGCTTGCACGGCTTTAGCAAACTCAATGGTGTCGTTAAGCGCGTTGTATGCATTACCCGCATGGTGCGCGTGGTCAATTCGACCCGACTCAACCGTTAAGAAAAATCCGTTATCGTTTTTACCAAGCACTTCAATTGCTTTAGTAGTCATATCGGTAAGCGAAGGCTCGCCCGCTACATCGTTTGCGCGGTCAGCTTCGTATTGCATGTGGGATTCGTTAAATAAACCAAATACTTTAGTAGCGTCATCTGCAATTGAATCAAAGCCTGTTTGATCCATCACGTACGTAGCATCTGGGTATTGTGTTTGCCACTCAGTTACTAAGTTGCGCTCGTCAGTACGGTCGCCTTCTATAGCGCTTACTGCGTCTGTTGAGTTAGCTGTTTCGTCTTTTGGTAAAAAGTGACGACGACCGCCACCCATTACAAAATCAAGACCGTCTACGTCGGTCCCTACAAATCGTGCTTCTAGGTTTTTTTCAAAGTTAACCAGTTGCGATGCAATGTCTTCACAGCCACCCGTTACGGCATCTTCTGGCATATCTGATACGTCTTCCCAGTTACGGTCAGCCGATTTAGCATACGTTGCAGCAGGAGTTGCATGAGTAATACGTGCTGTAGAAATAATACCGGTAGATAGCCCTTTAATTTCAGCTAATTCGGTCGCGGTAATTAGCTCATTACCTGCTACTGTTGAACACACGCCGCGTTCAATATCTTCATCTACACCAATAACGCCCACATCGGTTTTTACACCCGAAATAATAGCCGTCATCGTGCCTGCTGAATCGGGCGTTTGAGCATCTACGTTATACGTTTTAACTTGTGCAGAGTATGGGAACTCTTCAAAGCTTAAATAACCTTCTTCGCCAGATTGGTTATTACGCTGCCCTTGCAAAATGCGTGCGGCAGTAAGAGTAGATATACCCATACCATCGCCCACAAATAAAATAACGTTTTTAGCTTTAGTGGCTTGTGTAGCCTGCGCTTGTGCTGTTTTTGTTGTTAGTTTAGTTTGCGCAGCGCTATACCAGCTGCTGTCTGTTTGGCTTTGCGGTAGTACATCAGCATGGCTCACTGCGCTAAACGTAAACGTTAGCGCGATTGCCGCAGCGACTTTTTTAATTTTCATCCGTAATTCCCATTGTTTAGTGGTTATTTTTTTGAAATGTGTAAACACAAAAAAGATCAACCGCTGCACTATAGAAAACAGATGTGACTGATAAAGGTAATTTTGATGAAAGTAAAATGACTAAACTATTACAAAGATAAGTCACAAAAAAACGCAACGTGCAAAACGTTGCGCTTGTAGGGAAATTATTAAGAGAATTATTTAAATATTAAAAACGTGCTTTAAACGATACCCCAAAGTAGCGCTCTGCATCACGTGGGATTTGGTAACGGAAGTTATCGCCACTGTAGGTAGTTACGTAGCTTTCGTCGGTTAAGTTTTTAGCAATAAGCGACACTCTAAACGCGTCATCTTTAAACGATAAACCCACACTTGCATTTAAAATACCGTAATCTGGTAACAAAGCGGCTGGGTTAAATTCGCCTACGTTGTCTGGTAGGTCTGAGTATTGTTCGTCGGTGTAAATGTAAGAGCCATTTATATGTACGTTAAAGCCATGGTCGGTTTCAATAAAGTAGTCAGCCGTTAGTGAGTATTTTAAATCTGGCGAAAATGGTACATCTAAACCTGAGCGGTCAGTACATGAACCTGCGGCTACCTCTGCCGGACAATTAAACTCGTCAATTTCAGCTTTGATGTAAGCAACACCACCGGTAAGCGTTAGCGACTCTGTTGCAGCCCACATAAAGTCAACTTCAACACCTTGCGTACTTACATCTCCCGCATTGGTTAAGCGCGTAATACAAGTGCCGTCTGAACAGTCAAAGTTGTTAGCTTGAAAGCCTTCAATTTCGGTTCTGAAAAGCGCCATGTTAAATACAAATTCGCGGCTTGCGTATTTGTAGCCTATTTCATAAGCGTCAGACTCTTCAGGTGCTATTTCGCGACTATCGGTGTCTGGGTTAAAGTTATAATAAATATTAAAACCAGGGCCTTTGTAACCTTGCGAGTAAGTACCGTATACCATTTGACCATCGCCTAAATCGTATTGCATACCTAAACGACCCGATACGTTGGTTTCTTCGGCTTTGCCTTCATCATCTGTATTTAGTGTTGCTGGGCGCACGCCTACACCGGTGCGGCCATACACATCATTACTTACACGGCGATGCGTGTACGACACTTCATCGTCGGTGTAACGAATACCAAATAATACGCGTAAATCTTCAGATAAATCGTAAGTACCATCGGCAAAAGCGGCCCAGTTATTAAATTCTGTGCTCATAAAAGCAGTGGCCGATACAATATCGTTTGCGTTACAGCTAACACCTAGGCCTTGTGTGTAACCTTCTAAATCAGCAAGCGCTGTATCAAGCTCAGCGCCCGATAAGTTATTTTGCGCGTAAAAAGCCATTGCGCTATCAAGCTGGCCACCATTATTTTGACAACTAGCATCGCGAGTAAAGTTACGTTGTGAATCCATGTTCCAATAAAATAAGCCAGCAACATAGTTAAATGGCCCAGCTAGGTTTGATGTAACTCTAAATTCTTGCGAAAACTGATCCCATTGCTGTGCACCTAAATCGTGTAATTGAAACGGCGCGTCAAATACCGGCTCGCTGCTGTCGCCAGCAATAGAGGTAAAGTCGCCTTCACGGTACTCTGTGTTATCCCACGAACGCTGTGCAGTAATTGAAGTATATGTATAGTCGCCAATTGTTTTATCAACCTGTACCGAAAACGCGCTATGTTCGTCAATTGTCCGCGACTCGTAATCATGATCAACGCTGCGTTGGTCTAAATCAATATCGGCTACGCCATCAACAATACCGTTACTGTTTGGTACTGATTTTGAATCTGGATTACGGCCACTTGGTAGTGCTTCTAAGTCGGCACAACAATCATCGTCAGCGTTATAAAATTCTGCAATAAATTTTACGCTTAAGTCATCCTCTGGCTCGTATTTAAATACAGCACGTGCACCTTCACGGTCGTAACCGTTTACTTTTTCGTTGTTGTAAACGTTATCAATGTAACCGTCAAATTTACCTTTAAATACCGTTAGGCTTGCCGCTAGGTCGTCGGTTAAACCGCCGCTTATAACGCCTTTAAAACGGTATTCGTTATCTTGATAAAACGAGGTTTCTACGCTGCCTGTTGTGTCGTACGAGGGATCTTTTGTTGTTATGTTTACCACACCTGCTGAGGCGTTTTTACCAAACAATGTACCTTGTGGCCCGCGTAATACTTCAATGCGGTCTACGTCGTATAAATCGGCAAATGCTTGACCCGAGCGGCCAAGCACCACGCCATCAACAACAGTTGCTACACTTGGCTCGGCAGCAATACTAAATGAAATAGTACCAATACCGCGCACTGTTAGCGCTGAGTTACGGGTTGTGGTGCCTTTTCTAAAGCTAACTGAAGGGACAAGTGACTGTAAGCCTTCCATGTTATTAGCAAAAGCTGAATTAATTTGATCGCTATTAAGTACCGATACCGCAACAGGTACTTCGTTTAAACTTTGCGTTCTTTTTTGTGAAGTAACGACTATTTTTTCAAACGTATCGTTTTTAGCTGTTTCTGTTTTTTGTTGTTCTTGTTCGGTTTGCTCTTGCTGCGCATGTACCTGCGCGCTAAGCGCTAAACCGGTTGTCATTGCTAACGTGACTGCCAAGCTTAAGACGGACTTTTTAGCTCTCATGTCATTCTCCATATTGTGCGTGTGTGCTGTGTGGTACCGCGCTAGCAATTGTGTGTGTTGCTAATAAAGCGGTGTCAGTGTGTGATACTTTCCTTAAAGCTCTTATATCTTATATAAGAGCTTTAAATTTAAACAAACTATCTTACTAATGCAAACATTATGTGAATTAAATGTGATTTAAGTTTGGTATACAGAATATAGCCGCAGGTTATGCGGCGTTTTTAGCACCAATACGCGCTAAGCTATTTTCGTAACTAACCTGCCAACGACGTACACTCCACCAGCTAAGCACTAAGGCTGTAGACCATACAGCAGCTAAACTTGGTACAAAGTACACACTGGTTCCACCAACCAATCCGAGTGGCGAAAATAATATATATAAGCTAACAATCAAGCTTACTAATACAATTGCGCAAGGTAATGCGTATTTCCAAGGGTTAAGGTCTACCTCAGCTTTGCGTGTAAATTGCCATGGTGTTTTAAGTGGTTTGTAGTAACCAATACCCAGCATTATCACCAATTCAATTAAGAACAAAATGGCGTAAATATGAATAAAGTTAATGTCTACATCCCATACAAATTTAAGCAAGGTGTAGGCAATAATATGGAATATAATCGCGACTTTAGCGCCCAGTGCAGGTACTTTTCGAGTAAACAAACCTACCAATACAATTGTGATGACCGGAATGTTGTAAAAGCCTGTAAACACACGAATTATGTGCCATAAACCTTCAGGTGCGAACATCAATAATGGCGCAGTTATAAACGACAATATGGCAATAACAATACTAGTAATTTTGGCTACTTTTATAAGTTGGCTGTCTGTTACCTTATTTTTTTTCATTGGCTTATAAACGTCTAAGCAAAATAAGGTTGCCGCGCTATTGAGCAGTGAATTAAATGAGCTAAATACAGCACCTAGCAATACGGCCAAAAAGAACCCAGATAAATACTGTGGAAGCACTTCTTTTACCAAATGTGGGTAAGCTAAATCGATAGTTGGCAGGCTTTCGTGTTTATAAAGATGGTAAGCAATAACGCCTGGGATCATCATCATAAACGGTACTAACACTTTAAAGTACCCTGAAAACAACACGCCTTTTTGCCCTTCTACTAAGTTTTTAGCGCCCAGCGTACGCTGGATCACGTACTGATTAGTGCCCCAATAAAACAAATTAGCTAAGATCATCCCTGTAAAAATAGTGCCAAATGGCACGGGATCACCGCTACTACCAATAGCATTGAGCTTTTCTGTGTCGGTGTTTACTAGGGTGCTTAACCCTTCTGAAAAACTACCATCACCCAATGCAATTAAGCCCAGTGTTGGTACTAAAATACCAATGATAAGTAACCCAACACCATTAATAGTATCTGATACCGCAACCGCCTTTAAACCACCAAATACAGCATAAATAGCCCCAACTGAGCCCACTGTAATAATGGTCACAATTAGGCTTGATTGGTAGCTCATATTTAATAAGGTGGGTACATCAAAAAGTCTAAGTACGGCTATTGATCCTGAGTACAAAACAGAAGGGATCGTTATAAAACAATACCCTACCATAAATAAGATCACCGTCATGCGTCGTACGGTATCGTCAAAACGATCCCGTAAAAATTCAGGTAAGGTAGAAAACGCGCCCGCTAGATAACGAGGCAAAAAGATCAACGCCATAATAATGGTTGAGATCCCTGCGGTTACTTCCCACGCCATTGAGCTTAGGTTGTAACCATAGGCTGAGCCATTAAGGCCAATTAGTTGCTCGGCCGATAAGTTAGTGAGGATCATTGACCCTGCTATAAATGTACCTGTTAACCCACGACCCGCTAAAAAGTAGCCATCTTGGGTGTTAACTTCCCCTTTGGTTTTTTGGTACGAGATATATCCCACCAGCGCCATAAACGCCAAGCACGATAGCAGTGTCATGGTAATGTTCATACCTTCCATCTTGCGCCCCCTTTAGCTTACTTTACTCGGTAAAAAGTAAGCTAATATCTTTATTATTGTGTGTTGTATGTGTGTTGTGTGTGTTGTGTGTGTTTTTTATTAAGCCGAGTTTTATTTAGGCCATGCTGTTAATTGGCTCATGTCTTGTTCTGTGTGTTGAACCTCTGGGCCAAGCATTAGGCTGTCGCCTTCGCGTACAAATACTGCCATTTCTTCAAGTGCAAGTGTGTGTTCGTAGTACTTACCACCTTCGTAAGATTGTTTATCAGGAAAGCGAATCCAGTTGCCTTGTGGTAAATAAAACTTCACTTTACCGTTTGGCACGACACACGGCACTACTAACAATTTTTCACCGCACATAAATTGCTGATCAAAACTATGCGCTAGCACATCATCAGGAAATGCTAAAACCATTGCACGCTGAATTGGTAAGCCAGTTTGCTGTGCTTGTATGGCACTTTGCTCTAAATAAGGAATAAGTTGGTAGCGCAATTTAAGTGCTGCAAATACCGCATCACTTGCTTGCTCTGTGTAAGACCAAGGTTCGCGAGGACCAATACCATGTAAGCGCATATGTGCGCTAAATACCGAGGCTTGTGCCCAGCGCACGTAAAGTTCTGCGTCGCGGGTGTCTTTGTAAAAACCACCAATGTCGGTTGCAAAAAATGGCCCGCCCGACATGCCCCACGCTAAACTGCCACGAATGCTTGCCGCTAAACCCTGCCAATCGGCCTGTGGGTCGCCGCCCCATTGTGCAGGAAAACGTTGGCTGCCAGTCCACGCTGAGCGGCTAAACAAAAATGGCCCTGTTTTACAGTATTTTTCGGCGGCCTCAAAAACGCAGCGGTTATACAACATGCTGTAAACGTTGTGTAATCTTATGCCGCTGTCGCCACTGTGCGATACCATATTTTCGTCTTCTAGCTGTTCGCCAAAGTCTGCTTTTATCATATCTACGCCCAGCTCAAACAATGGCTTATGCGATTCAAGCCAATATTCATAAGCGTCGGGGTGCGTAAAATCTAAAATACCCGACTCTGGTAGTGGTGTAAGTACTTCGCCAAATGGGCTTAAATCCCACTCGTATTGATACGCTTTACCGGTGCGTTTATCTTTTATAAGCCAGCCATTTTCGGCCGCTTTAGCAAATAATGGGTTATTTACCGAGATCATCGGGTATTCCCATACGCAAATTTTAAAATCCATGGCTTTTAGTTCATCAAGCACTGGTTTTGGGTCGGCGTAACGTGTTGGGTCCCATTCAAATGCAAAGCGGGTGTCGGTGTCTTGCCATGCGCGGCCATCAAGAGTAATTACGTCGCACGGCATATTTTTAGCACGCACTTCGCGGGCAACACTCAGTAATTCGTCAGCATCTTTGTAATACGCTTTTGATAAAATAACACCAAAGCTCCACTGTGGTGGCACCGGTGCAAAACCTGTTAGTTCACAGTAACGGTTAATGCTTTGAGCAGGTGTTTGTTCTTGATATAAAAATACATCTAGCGCGTCATCTTCAACTAAACATACATATGCGCGTTGCGACCACAGTGCGTAACCTACGCCATGAGTTACCGGTGCAGGTGTATGTACAAATAAGTTCCAGCCTTCTGGGCTCCATGCATACGGTGTATTTTTATAAGACTTTTCGGCGTTAACACCTAACGCATCGTGGTTGTATGAACGAATAAGTTGGCCGCGTTTATCAAGCTTTCCCCATTTTTCGCCAAGACCATACACGGCCTCATCGTAGTTAAGCTCTAAGCTTAATATCCAGCCGTTATCAGTTTTAGCCAGTGGCGGTAAACGATGCTGGCGTACAAAGTGGCCATCGGTTGCTGATTGCTGCACTAGCTCATCGTTTTTATAAAGTTTGAAATGAAAAGGGTCGCAGTAAAACTCTAGCCGGTATTCGCCACCACTTACACTGTAATCATTATTGTTTTTGCTAAGTGTGAGGGGGTATTCTGATGGGGTTGTGGTTAATATTTTAAACTGCTCGTCATGCGTGGTGCCTGCATTTAAACGTAAACCAAACTGGCTTATCGTTACGCTAATATCACCAAACTGAGTGGGCAAAACCAACACATTACCTTGTAACTTTGGCTGTGCGGTTAAGCGTGCTGGTTCTATTGCGTTCCAGTCTGGCTCACGTAATTCAAATGCATTCATGGGAGTTCCTTAACCAATTATTAGTCTTGTATAAGACACAAGTTAAATAATTGTAATCCCCATGTCAACGTAAATAAACTCAAGATGAATTATTTACATCGCAATTTTTAAAAAATGCCAGGTGCCGATGTAGCCACCAGCGATACGCCGCTCAGTCCTAGTAACGTAATAGCTATAATGCGTATCCATTTAGCGTCAACGTAAGGCGTTAATTTGCGAGCAAAATGCGTAACTAACAACACTAAGGGAATAGCCGCTGCAATTAAAAACATAATGTCGAGCCCCGGCAAAGTACCAAATAAGGCGATACCTACACGTACTAGCCCGCCAATAGTAAATACCGCTAATAACGTACTGCGAATAGCTTCAATAGACCAACTTTGCTTATAACACTGAAACACAAGCGGCGGCCCTGAGGTTGAAAACAACCCACCAAGTAATCCACTCACCCCTCCAGCTATTAAAAACGAACGAGGGCGGCTTTGTTTATTAGCACGATCGCGGCCAATCAGCATTAAAGCGCAGCACAGCAGAATACTTACACCTAAAATAAAGTTTAAATAGTGCGTTAAATGCGACGACATAAACTCAAGCAGCACAAAACCTATCAGCATTAACGGTATACCGGTATACAACATAAGTTTTAGCTCGGGTACTTTTACCGAACTGCGGTTTTTAACGACCACGGTTGTTGAATTAACTAACCCTAGCAAACTCACTAAAAATGTAGTTGCCGTAAGTGGCAATACATCAAGCAACGTAAAGCTTGCAACCACCAGCAACCCAAAGCCAAACCCGCTAAGAGTTTGCATTACAGTGGCAAGGCTTAGGCACAACGCCATAAGCAAAATGAGTTCAAAAGAAATACTGAGCACTTTTAATTTCCTAAGGGTGAGCTATTGTAGTGTAACGATTTGTTTTTAGGCATAATGTATATTTTGCGCCTATAAAACATTACAGCAGTAGTTCACGTTTAATTGAGCTAGCGCAAATATGCGTAAAAGGTTTCACCTATGATATAACTACAGGTGGATTAAATTTAATGGTAAATAATAATGAGTAATTCTATGTTTGATCACAAATTAAGTGGCCCAAGCTTGGCTTTTCAACCGCTTTACTTACAAGTGGCTGATTATATTAAACAGCTCATTGTTGAAAGACGCTGGGTACCTGGCGAAGCACTACCAAGCGAGTTTCGCCTTGCTGAAGAATTTAACGTAAGCCAAGGTACGGTTCGTAAAGCACTTAATTTATTAACCGACAATAAAATAGTGACTCGTCGCCAAGGCGTTGGTACGTTTGTATCAGAGCATACTGCGCAAGATGCCTTATTTAGGTTTTTTCCGTTACAAGCCGACGGTAAAGGCGCTGATTTACCAAAGGCTGAACTGCTATCGGTTGAGCTTTGTGCTGCGCCAATTGAAGTAACAGAAGCGTTACAACTCAATAAAAAAGACAAAGTTACCAAGCTTGTTCGTAGACGTATTCTTGATAACGAATTTTGCATGAGCGAAACTATATACCTACCGCAAAGCTACTTTCCTGATATACATCAAAGTAGTGATATTCCGCATACATTGTACCATTACTATCAAACCAAATTTAACCAAACTGTACACAAAACCCAAGACAGTATTAAAGCTGTACTTGCTACAGCTGATGATGCCAAAATGCTTGCTATTAAAGCTGGCGACCCACTGCTGTTGGTATCACGAATTACCGAATCAATCGAAGGTAAGCTAATTGAATACCGCCAAAGCAAATGCCGTAGCGATCATTACCACTATCAAATTGAACTTGATTAATTAAAAGCGTGTTTAGTGCTAAAAACTCACTTTAGCGCATAATAATTAAATATTTTTTAAAGGCAGCAAACGCTGCCTTTTTGCTGCCTGTAGGTTTTTTAACCCACCCATTTACTACTTTGCTGTTAACACAGTATTGACACTGTTTGATTCGTATAATAACTTATGTCTTATACAAGACCTAAGTCATTATGCATTTTTAACAGGAATTCCCAATGAGTTCATTAAATAATATCCCTCCAGTAGGGTTCGGTTTATGGAAAGTAGCACAAGAAGATTGTGCGCAAACGGTATACCAAGCCATTAAGGCAGGTTACCGCCATCTTGATTGCGCATCAGACTACGGTAACGAAGAACAAGTAGGCGATGGCATAGCCCAAGCAATAAACGATGGTTTATGTACTCGCGAAGAATTATGGGTAACATCAAAACTGTGGAATACCTTTCATGCATCAGAGCATGTTGGCCTCGCGATTGATAAAACACTGAGTGATTTAAAGCTAGATTACCTAGACTTATACCTAATTCATTTTCCGATTGCGCAAACATTTGTGCCAATAGAAACCCGCTATCCACCAGAGTGGTTTGTTGACCCAGACGCGCAAAATCCACAAATGGAGCTGGCAAAAGTGCCGCTATATTTAACGTGGCAAGCAATGGAAGAGCAAGTACATAACAACAAAGCTAAACGCATTGGAGTATGTAATTACTCAAGCGCGCTGCTTCACGATTTAATGACCTACGCAAATATCAAACCCGCTATGTTGCAAATTGAGTCGCACCCTTATTTAACGCAAGAGCGATTAGTAAGATTAGCTAAGCAGTACGATATTCCGGTTACTGCGTTTTCACCACTGGGTGCGCTTTCATACCTTGAGCTAGAAATGGCTGATAAAACTGAATCAGTTCTTGAGCAAAGCGTTGTTAAAGCGGCTGCACACAATCATGGCAAAACGCCAGCACAAGTAGTTCTTCGTTGGGGCGTGCAACGCGGCACAGCCATTATTCCAAAAACTTCAAAACTTGAACGCATGAAAGAAAACCTCGCACTGTTTGATTTTGAATTAACAGAGCAAGAAATGGCGCAAATTTCTGCGCTTAACAGTAATCGCCGATTTAACGACCCTGGGCACTTTTGTGAAGCTGCCTTTAACCGTTTTCACCCAATTTACGATTAGGAACATACAATGTCAGCTACCGAAATTAACTACGCCTCAGTGCCAACTCAATTAACATTCGATGATTCGGTTTTTCCGTGCATTGTGGTTAATAACAATAACGCCAGCACCGTTGAAGAAGCGGTAGCTTTCATTCGCGCGAATAAAAGTGAATTGGCTACAAAGCTTCGCAGCTCAGGTGCTGTACTGTTTCGTGGCTTCCCTGTAAATAGTGCCGAAACCTTTGATACTTTTTCAGCCGGGTTTGACTACACAAACTTTACCTATAAAGAGTCACTGTCTAACGCGGTACGTATTAATTTTACCGAACGTGTATTTACAGCTAACGAAGCGCCAAAAGATGTAGAAATATACTTACATCACGAAATGGCGCAAACGCCTATTTCGCCAAGTAAATTATTCTTCTTTTGTAAATCGGCCGCAGAAAAAGGCGGTGCAACACCTCTTTGCCGATCAGATAAATTATTTAGTGCGTTAAAAGAATACGACAGCAAGCTTGCCCATGACTTTGAACACAAAGGCCTAAAATATACCACCTATATGCCAGCCGCTGACGACGCAACATCAGGCCAAGGCCGAAGCTGGAAAAGTACGCTAAGTGTAGAAACCAAAGACGAAGCACATAATAAATTAACCGAACTTGGTTACGAGTGGGAATGGCTTGAAGACGGCTCACTAAAAGCCGTTACACCGGTACTGCCTGCGGTAGTAACTCTTGAAAATAACGTACAGGTTTTTTATAACCAACTGATTGCCGCTTACATGGGCTGGAAAGGTGTACGCGAAAACCCATCAATCGCCATTACTTTTGGCGATGGTAGTGCAATACCCAAAGCAGGACTTGATAAAATTGTTGAGCTTTCTAAAGTATTTACCTTTGATCTTGCATGGCAAGACGGTGACGTTGCTTTAGTTGATAACGAAATGGCTATGCATGGTCGTCGCCCTTTTACAGGTGAACGTAAGCGCCAAGTATTAGTAGCACTTACCGCAGCTAAAGCGTAATGCAGCGCTTAAGCAGTAAATTAAGCTGTAAAATATCACCTTTATGGCAAGGCGCCAGCATTGCTGCAATGACTGGCCTTGCCGCCTTATTTTTGAGTGAGCATTACGGCGCGCCAGCCATGTTGTTTGCTTTGTTACTGGGTATGGCAGTCTCATTTTTGTATCAAAGCGATAGCCCTTGCGCCAAAGGTATCGATTTTACCGGCACCACGGTTTTGCGTGTAGGTATAGTACTGCTAGGCACACGCATAGCGCTGGGAGATTTAGTAACACTGGGTTGGCAAACAGCACTTATGTTAGCGGGCGCCATATTTACCACTATTATTTTAGGTGTAGTGCTAGCGCGCGTATTTGGCTTACAAAAACGCTTTGGTGCACTAACAGGTGGCTCGGTTGCTATTTGTGGAGCGTCTGCTGCGCTGGCTATCTCGTCTATTATGCCAAACAGCGAGCATAAAGAACGCGATACCCTATTAACCGTTATTGGCGTAACAGCTATGTCGACTATCGCTATGATCCTCTACCCTATCGTGGTTAATTATCTTGAGTTTGACGCCCATAATGCAGGCGTATTTTTAGGTGGCACAATACATGATGTAGCCCAGGTAGTGGGTGCAGGTTATTCGGTATCACCCGAGACAGGCGATATAGCAACTCTAACTAAGCTAGTACGTGTTGCAATGCTACTACCCGTTGTACTTATTATGATGGTTGTTATTAATCACTCAAATAAAGAAAAACACGGAGAGTTACCTAAAGTACCTGGGTTTTTAATTGGCTTTGTAATACTTATGGTAATAAATAGCTGCTTTTCAGTTCCTACAATAGTACTTGAAACCGCTAACGAACTTTCACAGTTCTTTTTAATTGCGGCTATTTCAGCCATAGGTATGAAAACTAATTTAGGAAAACTTACCGAAGTAGGCATGAAACCTATTGTTTTAATTGTTGCTGAAACACTTTGGATTGCATTATTAATACTTGGATTTGTAATTTGGAGCTAATGAATCAGATTATTTCAGATATATATTAAAATATTTAGTAGGTAATTAGGTCATGTTTTAACCAATTAAAACCTGTATTTTACTTACTCTAAAACCGCGTACAAAAACAAGCATAAAGCGTTGATTAAAATAGATTTACCTTTAATTAAAAAGTAAAAAAGATCATCTCAATCATAACTAATTAGTTAAAAAACAAACAAACAAATAAAGCACTTACTCTAAAATAAATTTACAATAGGGCTTGGTATATAACTTAATTTACTGTTATCCTGCTTGCCATCGGGTTGACAGAAAACCCTATTTATTTGTAAGTACCACGTTGTTTTAGTAATAATCCTTCGCGTTATCCTCAGTTAAATGTATGTTTTCTTCCTGTTAAATTGCCTAATTTAAGGCGCACTTTTATTAATCCTTAGGATACTATTATGTCTACAACTACAACTGGTACAGTTAAATTTTTCAACGAAGCAAAAGGTTTTGGTTTCATCGAGCAAGAATCTGGTCCTGATGTTTTCGCACATTTCAGCGCAATCTCTGGCGACGGTTTCAAAACTCTAGCTGAAGGCCAACGTGTACAGTTTACTGTTACACAAGGTCAAAAAGGTCCACAAGCTGAAAACATCGTTAGCATCTAATTGCTTTCGTTAAAATGGGTTAGCAATAACCCATTTTGAATACTAGTTTGAAAGAAGTTTTGTTTTATTTGTTAGTACCCCGTTGTTTTAGTAATAATCCCACGCGATATCCTCAAGTTAACTATTTTTTCCGGCTCAATCGCCTCTTTTCAGGCACACTTATATTAATTTTTTAGGATACATATTATGTCTAATACAACTACTGGTTCAGTAAAATGGTTTAACGAAGCAAAAGGTTTTGGTTTTATCGAGCAAGAATCTGGCGCAGATGTTTTTGCACATTTCAGCGCAATCTCTGGCGACGGTTTCAAAACTTTAGCTGAAGGCCAACGTGTACAGTTTACTGTTACTCAAGGTCAAAAAGGCCCACAAGCCGAGAACATTGTTAGCATCTAATTGCTAAACAATTGAATGGGTTAGAGATAACCCATTAATATATTTACCTTCATAATTATTTAGTCGAATATCTTCAAAACCTCCTCTGTAAATATTTTCCAAGCGCAATCTCATTTGTATACACAACTCATTAATTAGTACATTTTTAAACACATTTACTACTATCTCTCTTGAGCGAAAGCGTTGTATTGCCTACAATAGCGCATACTTCATTCAATATAGAATATGACCATGAACGACACTACCGCAAAACCTGCTTTACCAGATCGCCTTTCTATCAACCCACGTAGCCCACATCATGTGGAAGAAGTTTTTGAACACGATATTGGTATCACGTTCAACGGCAAAGAGCGTTTTGATGTTGAAGAATACTGCATCAGTGAAGGTTGGATAAAATTTGCATCTCCAAAAGGGCTTGATCGTCGCGGGCAACCACTTTTACTTACAAGAAAAGGCACTGTTGAAGCCTTTTATAAGTAAGCTAAATATATTACTTATAAAATTAACTGAGTAAAAATTATTTAAATACCCAATATTTCTAGGACAATTACTTAGTAAATGTGGGTATTTATTTACCCACTAACATCAAATTTAATACCAACTCATTTAATAAAGTATTATTTCCGTTAACTATTAGTCTTTTTTGCCTTTATTAGCTATTGCTTTAAGTGCAGAAATATTTGCACTTTCCCCCTCAGCCTCTTTCAAACGGCGACGTTTCTGTGCAAAATTATCAAACTCTAATTTTGCTTTATCATCTGCCACTTTTTTAGTGATTTTCCCTGCACCACTTAAAACTTCACGATCATTAAAGCTCAAAAACTGATCAAGCTTATCAGCCCAGTCTTGTAAGAATACTTGTTTGCGTCGTAGCGCTTGATCTTCTGCAAAATCAAGCCACATATTCACAATTCGATTCAGTTCTTTAATTTCGTCTTCCCGCAGATAATTTTTAGCAACAGTGACGTCTGTTTTACGTACTTCATCACCTTTATAACTAGTTAAGCCCATATCAGGCTTATTAGCATCTACACGGGTGGAAATAAGCTCAGCAGCCGTCATCTGCGTACAGGCATAGTGCAGCTTGTTCTGTATAGTTTGAAAGAAGCGATTAGTCTCTTGATTAGAGGGCTTATAGTCGGCAGCCATTGTAAAAATTTCTTTAGCCCGCAAATATACACGTCGTTCACTAGCTCGAATATCGCGAATGCGTTCAAGCATTTCATCAAAGTAGTCCGGGACGGCAGATTGTCCCACGGGCGGGTTTTTCAAACGCTCATCATCCATGGCAAACCCTTTAACTAAATACTCTTTTAATATCCCAGTCGCCCATTGTCTAAACTGTGTACCTCGTTGTGAACGAACCCTGTAGCCTACGGCTAAAATCGCATCAAGATTATAATGGTCGATTTCGCGAGACACCTGCCGAGTACCTTCTAACCGAACTATCCGGAATTTCCGGAAGGTTGCGTTTTGTACAAGCTCACCTTCTTTGTATATATTGACTAAGTGCTCGTTAATCGTACGAACATCTTTATCGTAAAGTTCTGCCATTACAGCTTGTGATAGCCACAAGGTCTCTGACTCAAAGCGACACTCAACACGCGTCTGACCATCTGCGCTATTAAAAAGAACAAACTCTCCTTGTGGAGCTTGAGGGATATGCTCTGTCATTCACTTCACCTTCTACATAATTAATATAACTAGGTTTCTCACGCCATGATGGTTTCGACACTTTTTCAAATTTACCTTTGACTTATACACAAAAAAATACGCCACGATTTTAGGTATTTTTTACCAAATAGGACTCAAATCTTTGTACAGCTCTAAATTACCCTGAATCTCACCCCAATGCGAAATCTCAGGTAAACGCTCTGCTTGAATTAGTTTAAAGTTGAAGTGCTCTTCATAAGGCTTTGTAATAGTATTAGGTAAAAAAACTGGCGCACCAGAAAACTCAAACACCCAGTATTTTTCGAGAGCATCACTATCTTTTCCTGTTATTTCCTTATCAATGTCGCGCCTGGGTAATAGCTTTACGCTTGCCACTGAATATAAATACTTTCCTAATTGCTCTGTATCTTGAGTGCTGTCGCGCACAGTGAGTACAAAGTAACGTATTTCGCGCATAATGTTTCTGTGTACATTTTGACGATTAGTCGCAATAAGCCTTGTATGGTAACCCTTTAAACTACCTGTTTTGGCTTTTTCCAAATACGTTTGATCACGATCTAGTTCATTTACTGGTGCCACAAATGTCAAACCAGTATGTCTAGTCACATTTACGCCATAAGGGGCAATACGAGCAGCATCTTCAACAAAATGGTAATCATATGACGAAGATTGCCTGTATTCCAAAGCCTTACGCGTTTTACCTAGTTTTTGAGCTAAATATTCTTTTATCCAATAGTTAGTGGAGTCTTGACTCCCCTCACTTGGCAATAATGGAAATGCGCCAATACCAATTTCATTGATAGCTTCGCCATAAGGGTTTTGTTCAGATTTTTGTTCTGGAAAAAAACCGGGGAATAAAGCAAATGAACCAAGAACAGGGCGACTTTTTAATGGTAATTCGTATTCAATATGTTGTTGGTGGATGATCGCATCACGGTATCTATGCATCTGATTTATAGCATCTTCAGGTACGGCATCTTTACCACCAAACTGTGTGGTATCTATACGATACTTTGCATCAAATAAAATAAAGAAAGCTTCTCCATTTTCCAAAGTAACACGAAGCACAATATCCGGACGGTGGTTTGCAAGCCAAGTTCGATTAGCTGAGCCTTTAGGTGTAAATGAAGGCTCATGCGCCAGCTCAATCTGCATATCATCACTTTCGTGTTGGTATACAAAAGCAGCAGCCATCTCATCCTTAGGAAATTGCTTCTCAAACTGCACTTGTTTAAGGTGACTTAGCGTCTTTTTTTGTGGTTTAAAGCCCAAAGATTCAATAATCGACTTCACCTCTAAAAAACACCAAATTTCATAAATTTCTGCAACAGACTTCATCGATAAACGACTTTCTCCAAAGCTTCCATTTAAGTAGTATTTCAATTGCTGCCAAACTTTATAAACTTTTGAATAACCAGCGGCTTCTTGCAGCACTTTTGACTCGGTATATTGCCCTTTATAAACACCCACCTCATGCCATAACGCGTGTTTTGTATACTGAGCAACTTGGGTACGCCACGCGTCTAACTCTCTAATAAATGAACTAGATACTTTTGAGTCTTTATCTGCATTAATTTCTAATAGTATCTGAGATAAGTTAGCTTTAGTTTTCGCAAGTACCATTTTAATAAAGCGGTTTTCTGGGGTATCAATATTCAAGCGCTGCTTTTTGATAGTAATTCGAGATGAGCGTTTTGATGCTATTAACTCTTTTGCTTTTTGCTCCTGCTTAGCCCCTAATCGTTTATTTACCCTCTCTAAACTCTGCTCAAAAGTATAAGACTGCAACCGATTATGCGCTGCGTTTAATACTCTTTTTACACCTTGATTAAACTCGCCAACTAAACGTTCAAACTGCGCCAACCAAAAAAGTTCAAATTTCTCCGGTTGTCTAGATGATTTGCCTTGAGTATGCGTTGTTTTTCCACTAATACTGTACCGCCACAGCGGGTAAACACGATCAATTTCATGATTCATAATGCTCAAATCTTGAGCTTGTATCATTTTAGTTGCAAAGACTGTAAAAGCGACAGGTACAGACTGCCAAACCCCATTAACACTATACTTAATTTCAAAGTGACATAACCCAACGTCATTGCCAAAATTAATCACAGCATTTAATGATTTTCGTTTAGGATGAGCAAAAAAACTTCGATCTAGCAAAGCATATTTGTGATTAACCGAAAAAGAGTCTTTATCAACATGACCATTAAATTCAATTTCAAATCTATATTGGCGGTTTTCAAAAAAGAACGGTTGAATATGTGGAGGCCCCTCACAATTAAAGCTAGGCAACATTGGCTGAGAGCCAACCAAAACAAGCATATCTTCATATTTTGGCAGCTCAACAGAGCGTGACAAATATGTCCGTTTTAATTTATTTCGAGGAGAATCTAAGCAATCAGTAGATACATGAATATCAAAGTCATCATGTTCATAGCTTAACAATTCGCTATTTTTAGCCATGGTCCATTACCGCCAAAGTTTAAAAAGTGCCGTTTATTTAAGGCCAAAAAGAGGTAAAGCCACGTACAAGTTGATCATTCATCCAACTTAGTTTTTTCTTAGAACGACAATCCACAGTAATTGTTTCACCCTCTGGATCTAGCTCTTCGCGGTACAAATCTGGACGACCGTTTTCCCAAGCCCCAGCTAACTGTTCTTCTAATACTTTTAATAGTGCTTCTAAAATATTATGCTGGTTCTGCCCTACTAATTTATCCTCATCACCTTCAATGCGTGGAAGCACTTTGCACATCATAAAGTCATCCCACACAGCTTTAAGAGTTAGGTCATCTTGTGGCTGGCTGCTGGCAACAGCAAGTAGTAATTCATTAAGAGCGCGGAAGGCCAATTCAAACGGCGTGTTTTTTAGCACCGCATTCACCGCCGATAAAAATGCTACAGTTTTAGTGCCATCAACATCAAAGGTATTGGCTAAATCCGATTTGCTGGCGTTTGACCAAATAGGGTAACTAAGGCGTTTATTACGGTTAGTCGGGGTGAAAAAGTCTGCATAGTCGTTAGGGAAAAATTCACCAAAATCAAAGCTAAGCGCACGGTCAATCACCTTTCGTGAAAAGCCATGAGTAGTTTCATCCATGTTCACTGTACCAGCCACCAGCAAATTAAACGGAATACCTAACCCATATTGGCAAATTAGCGCCCAAAGCTCATCGTATTGTGTACCATTAAAGCCCAGCGCTTCGCGTAGCTTTTCTTTATTCGCCACGGCTTTAATGGTAGCGGGTTTTAATAGTGCATCACTACTGTACGAAAAGCTGTCACCCGTCCAAGTCCACTCACGAGTTTCAAGTACCGACAAATAATCAGCAAAATACTGCTCAACGGGCGCAAGGTTCATTTCATCTAGGCACAGCCAGTAAGGTAATACCTGTTCAAGCGCATCACGCTCGCCCGCTACTACTAAGTGCTCGCCTAGTTCGTCACTATCTCGCACCTCCACGTTTAATCCGCCATCAGCAATTGCACGCCATGCTTTAGCTATAAAATCTAATACATCAGTAGTGATATATTCAGCGCTGCCATCTTGAGTGAGCCGCGAAATATACCCCAATAAGTCACTTGGTTCATGCCAATCTGGACGCACTGAGGTTAAACAATAAGTTTCTGAAAACTGCTTAGAGGTTTTTGCTTGCTCACGCACAAAACGGGTTTTACCTGTGCCTGAAATACCAGCGAGAAGGAGGAAGGGTTTACTAATAATTGCTTCTATACCGGGGCTTGATGAAGATGTAGAGGTAAATTTATTTGACTTCCTTCCTAGACTCAGCCCAAAGTTTTCAAATACATCAAAATCCGTAATGTTGACTATATGTTTTATTTCTGATGCAGCATAGAGAGTTTGCGCAAATGGTGCTCCACTTAGCTCGCCAGCCTTCTTTTTTATTAAATCACCACCTAACTTTAATGCTTTATGATCATGGTTACCACCATATTGCTTTAATAAATCTTTTCGTGCGCAAGGTCTTCCTGATGAGAAGTCTAAGGTACTATTTTCTTCTTCGTAAAAAAAAGTACTATATATATCTGCTGGGAGCTGCTTCTTAAAAAATGAAATAGCTTGTTCAGTTGAGTCAAATTCCATCCACCAAAAAATGGTAATACAAACATCTAGGGCTGGGATTTTTTTTCCATTAAGATAAGCGGTACTTATATCATCAAGCCATGATTTTGAAAAAAGTGCATACCACTCCTTTTCTGAATAGTTAGAATCAGGTTCTACAACCCCAAAAGCTTTATCTGCAAGAAGAGAGAACTCCTTCATATCTGCCTTTGCATGTCGCAGCGGTATCAACCACTCTTTGATATTAATACAATAAAGGAGTAGTCCTAAAAAGGTATCTCCACGTTTAGTTAGCTTGGAAAAATTATGTCTACAATCAATTAAGTCTTTTTGAGTAACGTATCCCATTTACAAATATTCCTTTATTTTTTTAGCCAATCTATCAATTACAGATACTGTAACCGAATTACCAAGCTGCTTATATGATTGAGCATTAGAGGTTTCAAACTTGAACGAAGAGGGAAAACCTTGTAACAGCAAACTTTCATGAACAGTTAGCTTTCTCCCTATATCCCAAAGCTTAGGTACTCTATTCGCGATAATTGTTGGTGCATATGTATCTAAACATGCATAAAAAGCTTCTTGAATTTGTGTCTTTGCAACGTCTCCAACGTGAAACCTCAAAGCCCCATCTGCTTTTTGGAAAGAAAATACGCCATGCTTCCCTTTTTTTGTGTGTGGTTCATATTTAGAGCTATCATGTTTCACTCGCTCTTCCAAAGAGGAGCGCGAGAAATGATATTCTACCCTTTCTTTTTCAAAGTCTGTTAATTGGTAAACCTTGCCTGACTCTTCTAAATCAACAATATCTCTTAAGGTTGTATTTCTACCTTCTGAAGAGGGGAACTCGAAGTTTGATGCTATATCTTTTCTCATTGCTACACAAAACCATCGCTCTCTATATTGAGGAACTCCATAATCAAAACTATTAAGAATAGTCCAAAATGGTACATAACCAGCTTCATCCAAGGCTTTTAAAGCGATAAACATCGTTTCACCTTTATCATGAGATTTAAATCCTTTCACATTCTCTAGTAAAGCAACTTTAGGTCTCTTACTTTCCAATATTCGTAAAACATCAAAAAACAGTGTCCCTCTAGTTTTATCCTCGAAACCTTCACACAGACCTGAGTAACTAAATGGTTGACACGGAAAACCTGCTAGAAGAACATCGTGATCAGGTATATCTTCTTCGTTAATTTTTGTAATATCACCTAAAGGTAACTCACCATGATTCAACTTGTAGGTTCCTTGGGCAAACTTATCAAATTCAGATGAAAAAACACAAGTACCACCATTTTGCTGAAACCCTAACCTCATACCACCTATACCAGCAAAGAGATCAATGAACTTAAAGCTCCCGTTTACTGATGGTTTCAACTCCAACTCACCAAAGACTTGATTAAAAAAGTCCAAACGATCAGTAAACAACCCTTCACTCACTAAACAAGCAACAACTTCTTTTTTCAAGTTGTCGGCAGATGCTAATTCTTTTCTACAAAATAATTGACTATCGGTTGCAATAGCATGCAGCCATTGATCAATTAAAGCTTCAACGTCACTTTCTTGTGGTACATGTGGGATGGCTAAAGGTTTCAGAAGTGCTTCTGCTTTTAGAATGGTATTAGGTTTATTCTTCATTATTGACTACTACTATAAATTCTTGATGGATGACTTTAGGATAAAGCATGGTTTTTACACTTTGCATTTCAACTAAATTGTATTTGCCCTAGGCTTTCGTGTTCTTGAGACATTACTGACTACCTGTCCGGTAAGCGATGCCAGCTAAGTCACCGATTGGGGGTTGCTCAGTAATCACTTTTAACAATTGCTTGTTCTCTTTAGACAGCACACTAGCGACCGATTTAAGTAAGTCGAACCAAATATCAATGGGGTAATCGGGATCGGGCACTTGACCTTTAATACCAATCACACAACGAGACTGTTTAACGTTTTTCATTTATTTACTCGCACAGCTTAGTCAAATTGTTTACTCACTAAGCTTAAGCAAGTGCATAAAACGGTGCTTAGCCAATCAGAAAACTGTATGCTTATACATGTATTACGCATATTATCAATTACTGATAATAGCGCAAGGGCACTTTCTTTTTTATAAACTTAAAGTATTGATATATATAGTTTACTTTTTTATTCTTTCAGCTATGGCACTATATATTTTTATACGTATAACCTGAGTAATAAATATGCTTTTATATTTGCATTAAAAAGCATTGAGCTTCTTTCATGTTAAAGGTGATGAAGTTTCATTATGATTTTATTAAAAACATGGTTGAATAGCGCCATATTGTACAGATACACAAAGGCTTGTTATGAATAAACTCACTATTTTAGATGGCGGCATGGGACGCGAGCTTAAGCGCATGGGCGCGCCCTTTACACAGCCACTGTGGAGTGCACAAGCATTAATAGAAGCCCCGTATTTTGTAACGCAGGCCCACCAAGGTTTTATAGATGCCGGTGCTGAAATAATTACAGCTAACAGCTACGCCTGTGTGCCCTTTCATTTAGGTGAAGCGCTATACCAAGCTCAAGGCGCAGCCCTTGCACAGCAAGCTGCCGTTATTGCAAAAGAAGTAGCTCAAAATGCTAAACAAAATGTATTAGTAGCAGGTTCATTACCACCGGCATTTGGCTCTTACCGCCCTGAACTATTTGAAAGCGAACGCGCATTTACTATTTTAGATACGCTATACAAGGCGCAAGACGAGCACGTAGATTTATGGATTGGCGAAACTATATCGAGCATTGAAGAGGCGCACGTTATGGCAAGCGTCCTTAAAGGCTCAAACAAGCCATGTTATTACGCATTTACTTTAACTGATGCGATAAGCGAGCAAGCGACACTTCGCTCTGGTGAGCTGGTAAGTGACGCAGTAACGGCTTTGCTTCAACAAAATGTTGCTGGTATTTTCTTTAACTGTTCAATACCTGAAGTTATAGATCAAGCCTTTAGCGATACCAACGCAGTATTAGCCAAGCAAAATAAAAGTGTTGTTTTAGGGGCGTTTGCTAATGGCTTTACACCTATAGCACGCGATTACAAAGCCAACGAAGGCTCACAAGCGTATCGCGATATTTCACCTTCAGAATATCTAGACTTTGCTAAAAAATGGCACAGCCAGGGCGCAAGCATTATTGGTGGCTGCTGTGGTATAGGCCCTGAGTTTATTGAAGTGCTGGTAAACTGGAAAAAGGAACTTGAAAGCGCCTAAGCTTTTAATGCCTTTTAGGGCTTATTGGCTACACCAATTGTGTTAAGTTATTAGGCATTTATAGCGACAGATAAATAGCGTGATAACAAGGCATAAATATCGACATGTAGCTGTTCTACATGAGAAATTTATAACGCTGTTAGCGCTCTATTTAACACGCTAGAATGATTAAATATTTAAGTCGATTGGTGTCATTCCCAACACCCAATCAAGCCCTTGTATTGCTGTAGTAGGAAATGCGGTTGCATGGCTCGCCCCTTCAATAACAACGCTTTTTAATTCAATATTGTCACTGCTAAGTGCATTAATTTTTTGCGTTAATAGCTTTGCCCCTGCCACCATATTTTGCCCTTCACCAAAGCTTGGCGTTTCCTTTGCCCCTACCGATATATAAACCTTTGTAGGCACTTTAGGCTTATGTGCTTGTAGCGCTAATATTGCATTGCTGTTAAACCAAACCGATGGGCTGCCAATAATATAATTATTAAATAAATCGGGCATCGTAAATAAAATAGTGGCACCAAATAACCCGCCTAAAGAATTACCTATATAGGTTTTTTGTGTGCTACTTGCTCGGTAGTTACTTTGTATAAATGGCAGCACAGTATTTTTTAAAAACAGCGCATGATTTTGAGCGTTACCGGTTTGCTTTTTCCAGCTTTGAGCCTTATTTGGGGTGTAGTCTCTAATTCGACTATTAGACCCTCTAGATCCTTTTTCGTAGCTAATGGCCACAATAATAGCCTCTTGCATATTGCCGCTATTCATAGGAAACCGTGTAGCACCCGCCACAATAGGAAACGTATACGGTGCATCGGTTAAATAAATAACCGGATATATTTTTTCAGGCTGCTTTTTATATGACTTAGGGAGCTGAATAAAAACAGGGTATACCCGTTTAGTAGCAGGCTCAGTTAACTCAATAACACTACTTCTAGGGATTTGGTACGGAGTATTTGCGCTTAATTTAAAACACATTAAAGCGCAGAGTAACAGCAAGTATTTTAAAGCAGTATTCATTTATATTAATTAACCTAAGCCAAGCGTAATAATCGATATTGAATGACTACTTTAACTCACTTTTAGCTTTAGGCTATTAAAAAACAAAGTTAAATATTGAAAGGCAGTGCTACATGTTAGCTGTTTGTAGCACTGATAACGCTAAGCAGCCTGATCAGTTTCAGCGCTTGAACACGGGCAGTTATCGTCATTTTGTTTAAGGCATTGTTGGTAATTAAACCAATGAGCTACAGCAATAAACACCGACCCAATTAAAGTAAACGCTTTTTCGGCAACCTCATGCCCTAGCAATACCGCACATATCATAAAGGCTAACCCAATAACGCCGCAGGCCATATAACGTAAACGCTTATGCTTTTTACAGCCTAGGCTTAATGCCAATAAACTTGTTGGCAGTACCGCCGCAAGAATCCATAAATGAAATTGTTCACTATCTATTTGCAGTACAGCAAAGCTTGGCAATAGCGCTAAAATAACCGGGGTTGCAAAACAATGTACTGTACACATTAACGATAACCCAATCGCCATACGATCCATAACACTTTGACTCGACTTCATTATTTCCTCTACTAAATCAGTGTCTCCACTCAAAAACGTTACTTTTAAGGAGACATTTTAATAACATCAGTTAATTGCTGTTGATATATTATAACATTACTCGCATAATTGATATAATATAACATCTAACAAGGTAGTCAAATGAAACGTAGATCACAATTAGCTGTTCTCATAGCAGCTTTATTGCCGGCTAGTGTGCTTGCATCCACAATAGAAGGCGTTGTTTTAAACAACAAAGGTAAAGTAGTTACCAATGCAACGGTAGAAGTTGAAGGCTCAGATCTTAAAGTAACCACCGATGAAAACGGTAAATTTGTTATAACAGAACTAAACAATGGCTTAAAAGAGCTACATGTTGTAGCCCCTGGTTATGCTCACCTTCATCGCGATATAACAATAACGAATGATGATAACCAATCGGTTACTTTTAATTTAAAGCGCTCGCCTATTGAAGTTATTGATATTGAAGCAACCCCTATTCATATGTCGGCAATGGAATCTGCGTCGCCTGTTAGTGTTTTATCTGGCGAACAACTAAGACGACAACAAGCTGCAACCCTTGGCGACAGCCTTGAAAAACTCCCAGGCGTTAATACTAACTTTCACGGGAAGGTAGCCAGCACACCTATTATTCGTGGTTTAAGCGGCCCTCGTGTACTTATTACTCAAAATGGCCTTGATGTAAGTGATGTGTCGCGCGTTGGCCCCGATCACTCTGTTGCATCAGAGGCGTCTACCGCACAACAAATTGAAGTATTACGCGGCCCTGCAACACTATTTTATGGCAGTGGCGCCATTGGTGGCGTAGTAAATGTAGTAGATAACCGCGTACCTACCGACAGCACCACGCGTGGTGAATGGAACCTAGAACATAACTCGGTAGATAACCAAAAAGTGGCCTCGTTTAATGCCACCACAGGCACAGACTCAGTAGCTTTTTACGCCGATGCATTTTGGCGTGAGGCCGACGACTACGAGGTACCTGTAGCTGCTGATATAGATAGCGACGGCGAAGGCCATCGTGGCGATTACAAAGTTGAAAACAGCAATGAAGAGTCTGACGGTTTTACTGTTGGCGCTAGCTATTTAATGGATAACGGATTTATTGGCATAGCGGTAGAGCAATTTAATCGTCAATACGGTATTCCGGGCCATACGCACGGCGATGAAGAAGAGGAAGAACACAGCGACGAAGAAGAGAGCGTATTTGCTGATTTAGAGCAAACTAAAGTGCAATTATTAGGTGAGTACAACCTAAATAATAAGTGGCTAAACAAAGTAAACCTCCGCGTTGGCCATACCGACTACGAACACGCTGAAATTGAAGGTGGCGCAGTAGGCACTACTTTTAAAAACGAAACAAACGAATTACGTATAGACCTACTACATAATCAATTTAGCGAGTGGAATGGCGGCATTAGTTTTCATTACAAACAAAGCGATGTTGAAGCGCAAGGTGAAGAGGCCTTTACTCCTCCATCAGAAACCGAAAGCTTTGCTGTAGCGCTGATGGAAGAAAGGCACTTTGGTGATTTTTTAGTACAGTTAGGTGGGCGCATAGAGCGTGTAACAATTGAAGCAGGTGACGTATTACTGCCAAATATTGACGCTCACGCACATGATGAAGCGCAAGAAGCCGACGAGCATGATCACGACCACGAAGAAAGCGCAGAAACCACTCGTGTATTTGACGTAGAGCATGAATTTACACCAATCAGTTTATCGGCAGGCGTAGTGTGGGATTTTACACCTAACTATAATTTAGGGCTGTCGGTATCGCGATCTGAACGAGCGCCTTCTGCTTCTGAGTTGTTATCGTTTGGGCCGCACATTGGCACTGGCACTTACGAAGTAGGCGCACTATTTAATTTAGATGAAGACGGCCATTTAGGTTTGTCTGATCAAGCAATTGACCTAGAAACAGCCAATAATATCGATTTAACTTTTCGTAAAACCCAAGGTGATATTGGCTTTATTTTAAATGCCTTCTACAACCAAGTAGATAACTACTATTACCAAATAGACACTGGTTTATTCGCCGAAAGTGGCCACAACCATGGCGATGAAGAAGAAGACGCTGACGAACACGATCATTCATCAGAGCTACCTGTTTATTTATTTAAAACAGACGATGTAATTTTACATGGTTTTGAAGCGCAAATTGCGTGGCAGTTAACAGATGAATTTAAAGTAGATTTATTCTCAGATTACGTTCGTACACGCCTAAAAGACGGCGGCGATTTACCCCGTACTCCACCGCTTCGTTTTGGCAGCGAGTTAAGCTATCAAACAGATAAATTAAGTGCGCATATTCACGTTACTCGCTATCAAAAGCAAGACCGCACAGCCCCACAAGAAACAGCAACAGACGGTTACACATTGGTTGATGCAAGCATCTCTTACGACCTTTCAGTATTAAACCAAGATATGTCTGTGTACCTACGAGGAACCAACTTAACAGATACAGAAGCACGCGTGCACAGCTCATTTGTAAAAGATATAGCACCACGTCCAGGGCGTAGCTTTGCGCTAGGCATTCGCGGTTATTTTTAAGCATTAAAAAATTATAATTAAAGGAAATAAACATGAAAAAACTATACAAATTAAAGCTTATTGCACTGGTTATTAGCACTACATTTATTACAGCCTGTGGCGATGCAGAGACCAATATTATAGAAAAAGATCCTATTGTTGTAGAAGACGAGCACGATCATGACGATGATGATCACGACCATGATGATGGCTACACAATTGATTCATTAGGCAGATTAGCTGTGCTTGCAGGCGATAGCAACGAAGCCAGCTTTTATGACCTAGATGACAACGCTTTACTTGAAACATTTACCCTGACGAATGATTCAAACACGCTGTCGTCATCACCTGATTTTCGTTATGCCGTTATTGCAAGCCGCGCACAAGATTACTTAGGCTTTATTGATGGTGGTTTATGGCGTGAAGACCATGGCGAGCATTTACACGACTATGAGCAAAGCCCAGCAGCTAGCAGTTATGAGCTAACAAGTGGCAGCCGCCCTACTCACCTTGTAAAACACGACGGCCAATTAGCTGTTTTTTACGATGGTGATGCAGACTCAGGCACAGTTGCCTCTGTTGAAGTATTAACAGATAACGACATAACAAGCGCAACAGCAAGCCTGCCTGGTATTAGCTACGATATTAATATGCACGGCGTAGCAGAGCCTCGCGGTGAGCATTTATTATCAACACTTCGCCGTGATGACAGCGAAAGCACATCGGTTGCTAAAGTACTGCCAGACCAAGTAGGTGTTTATCATTTTCATGATGGTGAATACGAGCTTGAACAAACCTTAGAAGTTACGTGCCCTGATTTACACGGCGCGGCACAAAACCACGATTATGTAGTATTTGGCTGTAGCGATGGTGTGTTATTAGCCCACCAGCAAGATGATGAATATGAAGCTGAAAAAATAGCGAACATTGCAGCCGTTGGCGATTTACGCATTGGTAGTATATATGGCCACGAAGATAGCGAGACCTTTATTGGCGTAGCATCTGGCCACGGTGGGGGCGAAGCCGTAATTGTAACTATTAACCCAGCAACAGCTCAAATGGAAGAACTAGAATGGCAACAAGCCGATGGCGCAAGTGCTGTGTCGTACTCTTTTTCAGCCCATGGAGAGCACTTTTTAATATTAGACAGCTTAGGCTTTTTAAATGTATTTAGCGCACACGACCATGATGACGAAATGCACTGGGAGCTTGAAGGCCAAGTTGATATTACCGAGCAAGATGTATCAACTATGCCAGAGGGCATGAGCTTTAGCATGACAGTGGCGCAAAATGGTCAGTTTGCTTATGTAGCCGACCCGATTGCTCAGCACGTTGTGCAAGTACACTTAGAAGACTTAGAAATTGAAAGTGAGGTTGGGCTTACTTTTGCCCCAAGTGCAATTACTTGGCTGGGTATTGCGCAAGAGGAAGACGATCACGAGCATTAATTTAAAACTAGCGCTTTAAGTTAAACCCACAAAGTAAAAAACCCGTAATTAGGTTTACTAATTACGGGTTTTTTACAGCTATTTATTTAGCTCTATTGTTACTTACGGCGCCAGCCACTCCATACATCATCTACATCATCTATATCATCGGCTTTATTTTTTTTCTTTTTCTTGCCTGTGCCTTCTGGTTTTGCCATTGGCTTTTCATTTTTAAGCGCCTGTGCAGCATCAAGGTTAGCTTGGTTTACAGCAAAGCCTGTAACCTCTTCACGCTCTAAGCGTAGTTTGTTTTTCTTCTCGATAATTTTAAAGTGATGTAAATCTTCATAATCAATTAACGATAACGCTAAACCAACTTCACCAGCACGGCCGCTTCGGCCAATACGGTGCATATAATCAGAAGGGCTGCGTGGTAGGTTAAAATTTATTACCACTGGCAGCTTCTCAATATCTAAACCACGTGCAGCAATATCGGTTGCGATAAGTACTTCGATTTCGCCCGCTTTAAATTTTTCTATTACGCGAGTACGCTCACTTTGGCCTTTATCGCCATGGAAAACTTGTGCATTAACACCGCGCTTTTCAAGTTTACTGGCTAAGTGTTCACAGTCTTTTTTAGCGTTTACAAAAATCAGCGCTTGGCGCCATTTATGTTTTTTAATTAAATGCGCTAAAACAGTAGTTTTCTCGCCTTTATTTACGCTAAAAACACGCTGTACTAACGTACTTTCGTCTTTACTTTGAACTTGTATTTCAACAGGGTCGCTTAATAGATCTTGCGTTAATAGCTGAACTTGCTCAGGGAAAGTAGCTGAAAACAACATTGTTTGTTTTTTAGCAGGCATTAACGCTAAAAGCTCAGCAAGCTCTTCAGTAAAACCAAGGCTTAGCATGCGGTCGGCTTCATCAAGCACAAGCGTTGTTACTTTATCGAGCTTAATAGCATTGCTTGAGATTAAATCGAGTAAACGTCCTGGTGTTGCCACTATAATATCAGCACCGCCACGAAGAGCCTGCATTTGTGTATTAACCGACACACCACCAAACACAGCTACTGTTTTAATCGCGCCATTAAAGTTTGCAGAGTACGATTTAACACTATCGGCCACCTGCGTTGCAAGCTCCCGGGTAGGTACTAAAATAAGCCCCGTTACAAAATTCCCCTTGCTGGCAGTATTTTTAGCGCCCTGCTCAAGGAAAGCTTTTTGCAACATAGGTAATGCAAACGTTGCCGTTTTACCCGAGCCCGTATTTGCCCCCGCAATTAAATCACTACCCGCAAGCACACTAGGTATAGCCTTAGCTTGAATTGGCGTAGGCTGGGTATATTCCAAATCGGTTAAACGAGCTAATAGCTCTGGAATAAGGCCAAGTTCGGTAAACGTGCTAGGGCTTGTGGCTGAGGTCATAAAAGTTATGGGCTTATTGCTAAAAAAGTAGCCTGCAATTTTAGCGTATTTAGCGCTTATTAAGTAGGGGTTAGTGATTTAAATGTTTTTTATAGGTAACAACTGCGCGATTTAAGCTGCTAGTTACGAGGAAATTTAAGTATCACCGAAGGAGCTTCACACCTAAAGAGGCTTTCATAAAAAGCCAGCAACTAAGTTGACAATATTATTAGCTCTTACTCAGCTCTGCTTGCAATCTAGCTTTTGTTTCTTTTAAGTAATTTATATAAGGATATGAGTCGTCTGCAATCGCTAAAGCAGATTCCATCTGTTCAAGCGCTTGACGAGTATTGCCTTGCATTTCATAGCCATAAGATAAGGCTGAAAACGCATCGACTGATTTTGGGTGGTTTTTTATATTATACTTAAACACCTCAATAGCACGGGCAAATTGCTTGCTGCCCGTTAAGTTATAACCGAGTGATCTAACAGCGCGATCCGGTGGCGCAATCTGCTCGCCCCATTGTTGAGATAAGTTTTGATAATAAGCATCAATAGAGGCTACATCGTCAGTTAAATCACTTATGGGCATTTGTTTAGGCAAAAATAAGTTGTGATAAGCATTAAATGAACCAGCAACCGAAGTCAGGTTATGCGAGACACCATCAAACGCATCACTAAAGAAGCGTAGCTCTCGCACTTTATACGATTGCATAGCTTGCTGCAATTCATCGTACCTTTCGCGCATTATGCCAGCTTCTTCGCCGATATTGATGTAAACGTAACTGTTAAGCTTTTTCGTTTTAGCTATAAACGATTTTGTACTTTTTACCGATGCGCCATAGTTCCACCAAACCGCTGGGCTATACGCAATATGCGCTTGGAATAACTCAGGATTTGCCTGCAACGCATATAGCGTAAATACACCACCCGCAGATGCGCCAGCAATCACTTTATAATTATGCGTACGATAATTCTTATTAACTAAAGGAATGAGCTCTTGCTCAAAGAACGTCAAAAACTTTGCCGCGCCGCCCCCTTCACCTACCGGGCCTTGTGGCTCTTTATTCACTGTAGGATAGAAATCTCTGAGTCGATTAGTGCTTTCAATAGCGACAATAATAACCTCTGGCGCACGATTATCATTTTGTAATCGCTCAATAACAGCACTGGCAAGCGGTATATTACCAGCGCCATCTAAGCGATAAATGACCGGATAAACTTTGTTTGGGTTAGCTTGATAACTCTTAGGTAACTGAATGACAATTGTACGTTCTTCGTTTAAAACAGCTGATTTAAATGTATGTGTGTGCACAGAGTAATCAGCACTTTGTTGTTTAGTGTCAGATTGTGCAAGAACGCTTTGTGAACTAAAAATACAAAAACTAACAAAACACAGGACGGTAAATACGCGCATAACTAATCCCTTAGAGAATAATAACTTACTTAAGTTAACAGAGTTTCAGGCACAAAAAAAGGTGCATAATGCACCTTTTTAACTTTAGCCAATAAACTTTAACATATTGATTTTACTCAACAGTAACCGATTTAGCTAGGTTACGTGGTTGGTCAACGTCAGTGCCTTTAATTACCGCTACGTAGTATGACAGTAGCTGCAATGGCAGTGTGTAAACAATTGGCGCAATAATGTCGTCAGTGTGGTTTACGTTGATTACACGCATTGTGTCGTCTGACTCAAAGTGTGAATCTTTATCTGCGAATACATAAATAATGCCACCACGTGCGCGTACTTCTTCTACGTTTGATTTAAGCTTTTCTAATAGCTCATTGTTTGGTGCTACAACAATAATTGGCATGTCGGCATCAATAAGTGCGAGAGGGCCATGTTTTAGCTCGCCCGCTGCGTAGGCTTCTGCATGAATATACGAAATTTCTTTAAGCTTAAGCGCACCTTCCATTGCAATTGGGTATTGTGAGCCACGACCTAAAAATAATGAATGGTGTTTGTCGGCAAACTCTTCTGCAAGGTCTGCAATGCCATCAGCGAGTAGCAATGTTTCTTCTAACTTAGCTGGAAGTACTTTAATTGCATTTACAATGGCGCTTTGATCAAGGCCTTTTTCTTGTGCGATAGATGCAGTAAGCATTAACAAACCAACTAGTTGCGTAGTAAATGCTTTAGTAGATGCTACGCCAATTTCAGCGCCCGCTTTAGTCATAAAGGCTAGGTCTGATTCGCGTACAAGCGATGAACCAGGTACGTTACAAATAGTCATTGAAGCCATGTAACCTTGCTCTTTAGCTAGGCGTAACGCAGCTAGCGTATCGGCAGTTTCACCCGATTGAGAAATAGTAACAAGTAGGCTATTTTCATGTACAAACGACTGACGGTATCTAAATTCAGAAGCTATTTCTACATTACAGCTAACACCCGCAAATTGCTCAAGCCAGTAACGTGCAACCATACCTGAATGGTAAGACGTACCACAGGCAATAATTTGCACGTGTTTTACATCTTTAAATATTTGCTGAGCGCTGTCGCCAAAGGCATCAATTGCTACGCGGTCGTCGTTTAAACGTCCTTCAAGCGTATTACGTACTGCAAGTGGTTGCTCGTAAATTTCTTTTAGCATGTAGTGACGGTAATCGCCTTTACCTGATGCATCTTGCGTAATGTTTGATTCAATCACTTCACGCTCAACTGCGTTGCCGTCTGCATCAAAAATTTCTACTGTGTCACGTGTAATACGCGCTACGTCGCCTTCTTCTAAAAAGATGAAGCTACGAGTAACGGGTAATAGTGCTAACTGATCAGATGCAATAAAGTTTTCGCCAAGGCCTAAACCAATAACAAGAGGGCTACCTGAGCGCGCTACAATGATTTCGTTGTCGTTCGCTTTATCAAATACAACAGTACCAAATGCACCTTCAAACTGCTTAACAGCTGCTTGTACTGATGCAAGTAACGTTGTGTGTTGCTTACGAAGCTTATGAATTAAGTGCACCATTACTTCGGTATCGGTTTCAGATAGGAACTCGTAGCCCTCTTCTTTAAGCGATGCGCGTAAGCTTGCGTGGTTTTCAATAATACCATTGTGCACAAGTGCTAACTGGTTGTTTGATACATGTGGGTGTGCATTTGCTTCTGTAACACTACCATGTGTTGCCCAGCGCGTATGTGCAATACCTGTATGACCGCTAACACCTGCTTTCTCAAGTGCAGCTTCTACGTTAACTACTTTACCGACTGCTTTTACAGTATTTAGCGTAGAGCCTTTTAATAGTGCTACACCGGCAGAGTCGTAGCCACGGTATTCAAGACGTTTAAGGCCTTCAACTAAAATTTTGTTTACTGGACGTTCTGCAACTGCCCCAACTATTCCACACATAGTGTCTCCATTAATTTTTTAATTCTAGTAACTCACTTTGTAGTTACTAATCAATAATCTCTGCACAAATTAGTTTTACACCACACGCCTCAATCGCTTTGCGTTTATCATCTGCTAAGCCAGTATCGGTTATTAAAGTGGTTACTATTTCCCACGGTAATTCTAAATTTGGTATTTTTCGGCCAATCTTATCTGATTCAACCATTACAATTACTTCACGAGCCGCTTTTGCCATTACTTGGCTCAAACCAACTAACTCATTAAAGGTTGTTGTGCCACGTTTTACATCTATACCATCCGCACCAATAAAGAGCTGATCGAAGTCGTAAGAGCATAATACATTTTCGGCAACTTGCCCCTGAAACGACTCAGAATGCGGGTCCCACGTCCCACCGGTCATCAAAAGTGTTGGCTCGTTCTCGAGTGCTAATAAACGACTCGCTACTTTAATTGCGTTTGTCATTACAACTAGCCCACGCTTATTTGCAAGCTCAGGGATCATGGCTGCTGTGGTACGCCCGCTATCAATAATAATGCGGTTATGATCTTTTATAAGTTTTGCTGCAGCCTTTGCTATTGCGACTTTGCGCTTTGAATCTATTTCATCGCTAACAATTTCTTTAGGCAATGCAATAGCACCACCGTAGCGGCGAAGTAATAAGCCACTTTTTTCAAGCGAGGTTAAATCTTTTCGGATGGTTACTTCAGATGTTTGAAACTGCTGTGCTAGCTTTTCAACAACTACTTCACCTAGTTCATTAACCTGAACCAGTATATTGTGACGACGCTGCTGTGTGTTTCGTTTAGTCATAAAGCTCGTGAATTAAGTTTCGTTTCGAAAGTTATGCGATTTTAAACGAAACAACCTAAATGGCAAGTGAACGAGCAAAAAAAACACAGTTTTATTCTAATAATAATAAAACTAAAAGTACGGTATGCTATAACTAATTAAGTTATAAAGATAAATACAATGCAGTCATTTAACAGTATTAGTAAAGAATACTTAGCACAGCGAAAGCAAGCAGGTGAAACCTGCCGTTTATTTAATAAGAGCCCAAGTAAAGGCAACTTAAAACGTATCAAAGAGTTATTTTTAAAGTCAGGTGATGGTGTAATTATAGAATCAGGTTTTCATTGCGATTACGGCAATCAAATAACTATAGGTGATCGTACCTTCATAAATATTAACTGTACACTTCTCGACTCGCCATTAGCCAATAACTCAATCACCATTGGTGATGACTGCTTAATAGGCCCGAACGTTCAGTTTTTAGCTGTATCACATACTACTAATCCAGTAGAAAGGCTTAATAAAGAAAACTTTGCAGCACCTATCGCGTTAGGCAATAACGTATGGGTTGGCGCAGGTGTAATTATTTTAGCGGGTGTAAGTATTGGTGAAAATAGTATTGTGGGTGCGGGTGCTGTGGTTACTAAAAATGTAGTGCCTAATACTGTAGTAGCGGGTAACCCAGCTCGTGAAGTAAGAACACTGTAGATATTCTCGATGTGATTTTAGCGTCAGGAGTCACTACGCTCGCTCGCCCTACGTGATGGATGTTGATATGAGTGTGTATTAATTGCGCGTATTTTACTTTTCTGCAGACGTAAAAAAGCCCGACTCTTTCGAATCGGGCTTTCTACAATTTGAAGTCGGTGCGCTACGCAGTAGAATGTCGTAGTGCCCACAGCGGTGGAGAGCCACATAGCAAATGCTACACTATCATCGGTAGAAGCTTTGGTTTCACTACTGAGTTCGGCATGGGCTCTTGGCTATTTACTAAATCCCAGACAGCAAAAAACCCGTCACATTTCTGTAACGGGTTTCTTTAATTTGAAGCCTGGTAATGTCCTACTTTCACATAGCAAATGCTACACTATCATCGGCGCTGTTTCGTTTCACTACTG
>NZ_JBBMQZ010000012.1:0-139409 GCF_038900275.1 Pseudoalteromonas sp. AS71
TGCCGAACTCAGTAGTGAAACGAAACAGCGCCGATGATAGTGTAGCATTTGCTATGTGAAAGTAGGACATTACCAGGATTTAATTAAGAGAAACCCGTTACAGTAATGTGACGGGTTTTTTGCTTTTTTAAATTAAGAAAAACATCCCCCCTTTAAATTCAACAACAAAACTAGTTGCGTCTATTCGCGCGTGCTAAAATCCAATTTTTATGAATGATGATATAGAGGTCTAGTTTGCCTACAGCTGATTACCAAAAGGTGCTTGATGAAATAGCACATGAAGTACGCCCTTTATTATCACAAGGAACAGTAGCTGATTATATACCGGCCCTTGCAGAGGTCGATCCTGAGCAATTTTCTATCGCTATTTATACAACTGATGGTAAGACTGTATGTGCGGGGGATTGCTCTCAACGTTTTACCATTCAGTCTGTTTCAAAAGTTATGACACTTACTATGGCACTGCAACGTTATGGTGATGAACTTTGGCATCGAGTTGGAAAGGAGCCTTCAGGTACTGCCTTTAATTCGCTTACACAGCTTGAGTTTGAAAAAGGGATTCCTCGTAACCCTTTTATAAATGCAGGCGCAATTGTAACGTGTGATGCGTTATACAGCCGCTTATCTGCACCAATGCACTCTATGCTCGAGACCTTTAGGTTTTTAGCTGGTAATAGAGGGATAGTGATTGATAAAAAAGTCGCTAATTCTGAGTATGAATTTAGGCATCGTAATGCGGCTATGGCACATTTAATGAAGTCGTTTGGTAATTTTGAAAATGAAGTCGATGATGTTTTATGGTCTTACTTTAACTTTTGTTCTATTGAGCTCAACTGTATTGAATTAGCCAAAGCTTATAATTTTTTAGCAAATAAAGGTGTTGATAATCGATCGGGCGATCGTGTTTTAAGTAGCCGTCAAAATAAGCAGCTTAATTCGCTATTATTTACCAGTGGCTTATACGATGCTGCGGGGGATTTTGGTTACAGAGTAGGTATGCCAGGTAAATCGGGAGTGTCAGGGACTATTTTAGCCGTGTTACCAAATAAGTTTACGGTAGCTGTTTATTCTCCGGGACTTAATTCGTTTGGTAATTCGGTTGCAGGAATTGCAGCGTTGGAACTGCTATCTAAAAAGCTCGATATTTCTATTTTTTAGGAAGTTGATAGGGAGCAATGATTGCTCCCACCGTTATTATTGTTCCCAATAAACCTGTTCTAAGCAGTCTTCGCGTTCTGGTAAACCGCGAGATAAACGAGGAGAGTGCTGAACTAATACTTCATAGCTCGCTCGGTTAGCATATTTACTAATTTGCGATAGTGACGAGTAAGTAATAGCTTGTTGCTGATGCTTAGCAGAGTTTGCCACATTAAGTTTATGATAAACATTTGCTGATAAGTCATGTAGCACAGCCGCTAAAGCACAATCGCCTGCACCATTGGTGTTTTTGATTGAATCAGGTCCACCCATAAATGGGGCTGTATGGCTATATGCTCTGATAGGCTCATCACACTCGGTTTTACGCATAGCACGTGAAAATTCGTATCGATTAAAATCAGGTATGGCGCCTGGTAATAACGGATATTCGGTTTCACGCTTTAAGCTTTCGTCTACGTAGCCGGCCATAAATAAGCCTTTTTCGCCAGCGGTGCAAATTACCAAATCTACCCAATCAAGTGCTTTATCGGCAGCTAGAAGAGGGTCTTCAAAACCTGTAATAGCTAACCCTTCTTCTTCGTTCATAGCAAGAATATCAACATGCTTTTCAACAAAGTTTGCCCACCAGGTCGGGTCTTGTTCAATTAAGAATTTAGTTCCGAGTGTAAGAACAACTGGCACACCTGCATCATTAGCGTATTTTACCGCTTGCATAGTCGCTTCAGTCATCGTTTCACTACCTTGCGTACGCATGAGGTAGGCACTGATCACTAATGCTGATGAATTTTCAATAAGGTTTTTATCGATAGATTCAGGACGTAAGTGATTCATTAGGCCCGCACTTATCGCAAAAGTACGCTCACCGGTTTCATCAATTAATGTAAAACAACGACCTATAGGCCCATCTACTGGTTGGAGATAGTTTAAATCTACACGGCTTGAGGTATTACATAAAAAGCGGTAAGCATAGCTACCTATTTTTATATTTTCGCTCATTACGCCTAATAAAACTGAGCGATCATCTGCAAGTACAGAGTAGTTGTGCATAGTGTTACCAATGGTCCCACCGGCAAACTCAAAATCAACCATATCGTTTAATTTTAAACGATCGTATAAGGCGTTCGTTATGTCGCTATCAATAACTTGTGACATACCTCTACGTAGTTGAAATTCGTCAAGGAAAGCTTGATCAACTTTTGCCTCTATATCAACAACGATCTGATCGATACCCGTAATATAACTACGTTGTAATCGCTCTGTTGCGTTAAGTTGATTAGTAAGTGGATCTTTGGCTTCCACTGGAAAATAATGTTTATGCCTGCGGCGTCCAGGAAATTTCATTTGCTACCCGTGTTGTGAGCTAAATAAAAAAAGCGTGAGATTATAGCGTAAATCCACACTAGTGAGCCATTACAAACAGGTAAATATCGTTTTATTTTTGCAATAAAGTAATGAATGACGCACTTTAGAGTGCTAACTAGGTATAATTACAGCATAAAAAGTTATTTAAGTAGAAAGAATGAACGAGCCATTTAATGATTCCTACTGGATGGAGCAAGCGCTTTTGTATGCAAAGCAAGCAGAGTTGCTTGATGAAATTCCGGTTGGAGCAATTGTAGTAAAAGATAACCAGCTAATTTCAGTGGGGTACAACCGCTCAATAACGGATAACGACCCATCAGCCCATGCGGAAATGATTGCAGTGCGAGAAGCTGGAAAAGTACTTAATAATTACCGCTTAATTGATTGCACACTATATGTAACGTTAGAGCCTTGCTCTATGTGTGCAGGACTGTTGGTGCATAGCAGAATAAAGCGTTTAGTATTTGGTGCCCTCGATGCTAAAACAGGGTCTGCAGGTTCAATTATGAACTTATTACAAGAGCCGAGGTTAAATCATCAAGTTGAGGTGTGCGGTGGTGTTTTGGCACAGCAATGCGGTGATACTATTTCGAATTTTTTTAAGCGTAGAAGAGCGCAAATTAAAGCAGCTAAGAAAGCTGCTCGTGATGAACAAATAAATAAACCTAGCTAGAGTTAACTAGCGATTGGCTCTATTTCTGTTTCAGCCATTTGCTGCATAGCAAACATTCGGCGGCGCCAGATGATTTTTTTGTGCAGTTTTCTTAGCATAACACGACGACGTGTGGCTGTTGAATAAATCACATTGCGTTTTAATTTTTGTGTGCGTCTACGTTTTAGCATGTTTTCTCCTAATGCAAGAGTGAGAAAGGCGCAGGGTATATCTTATAAAATAATAATATACAAGTAATACACATTAGTGATCATTTGATGACAAGTAAACAGATATTTAATTTACTTAAATTTTGCTTACTGGTTTGCTCAAAAAACTGATACCTATATAAATCTTAGTTATTGTTTTCACTTGGTAGTTCGGGCTCAATTATAGGCTGTTGTTTTTCTGTTTGCGCTTCATCTTTGTTACTTTTATCGTCACTTTCTTCATTTAAGTTTGGCTCGGTATCAGTGCTCTGCTCTGTGATTGGTTCTGGCTCAGACTCTACAGCAATAGCATTATTCTCATCTAGCCAAACAAGTGCATCGTAATAGCGACGAATATTATCAACATATTTAACCGCTACATCGCCACGCGCATAACCATAGCGAGTTTTACGGTAATAGCGCTTTTTAATTAACAGCGGTAAGCGTTTTTTTACATCAGCCCATTTATCAGGGCTTGCGCCTTGCTGCTCGGTAATTATACGCGCGTCGTTAACGTGCCCCCAACCTACATTGTAAGCCGCTAGTGCAAGCCATGTTCTATCAGGTTGAGGAATTCTATCAGGTATACGCTTAATCAGTTTACTTAAATACTTACCACCACCGCGAATATTTTGCTCTGGCTCTAAGCGGTTGGTAACACCTACTTGTTTTGCTGTACTGCGGGTTAGCATCATAATACCGCGAACGCCTGTTGGCGATTTAGCACGAGGATTCCACATAGATTCTTGATAGCTAAGTGCCGCTAATAAACGCCAATCAAGGCTACCAGCATATTGTTCAAACCATGGTTGGTATGTTGGTAAGGTTTCTTTGATAGCTTCGATATAAGCAAGGGTATTTACATAGTTAAATTGGCGTACGTGGCCAAAGTATTTTTCTTCAAGTACGTAGAGCTGATTACTCTGTTTTATATCGCCAAAAAATGGCACTAATAAGGAATATAAAGAATCATCTTTTGATTTATTAAGTATCCATGCAATCGGGTCGTTATGACTAACAGAAAAACCGATACTTAAATTTGGATGATAACGGCGAAATAACGATAGCGTATGTGTATCAGTGAGTGTGTAATCAATCTCGCCATCAATAACTGCTTGAAGTAGTTCTTCTTCATCAAACTCTTCGCTTTCTATCCAAGTAAGATCTGGATTGTTTTTTTTCATTTTTTGCAAAGTAAGCGAATGACTACTTTTAGCGATAACAGTAAAGTTGCCATCTAAGTCGGCAAACTCTCGAGGACGAACACGTCCTTGCTTATAAACTAATTTTTGACTGATTGTTCTGTAAGTCGGACCATAGCGGTATTGCTCTGCACGGGTTTTATTATAGGTAAGGCCTGAGGCTATTAAGTCTAAATCCCCCTTTTCAAGGCGTTCAAACATGTCAGATAAGTTAAAGAAAGGGACTATTTCAAGCTCTACACCTAAATATTCGGCGAAGGCTTGAGATAACTCATATTCAAAGCCTTGTTCACCTTGAACGGCTTGATAATAATTACTAGCACTCGCAAGGGTGCCCACACGAATTTTATTCTGTTTTTTTATTTGGGCGAGTTGAGTTGGCTGCTCTTGCATATCGCATGCACATAACAGCATAACTAAAGTAATGATTATTATTAGTTTTTCTTTGAACATTGAGTGCCCCTTAAGCTCGCCAGCCACCGTTATAGCAAAACTAAGCCATCGCGTCACTTTACCTTTTATTTTATTAACCAAAAGAGGCTATAAATAAAGCTAAAAAGTTAATTTTATGAAAAGCGTAATTTTGAGTTAAATCTGAATGCTAATTGGACTATAATGCGTGCCTAAAATATCGTTCAATCCCTAACCCCGGATGAAATTACCTATGTTGATCCTTCGTGGTGCACCAGCACTTTCAGAGTTCAGAGTTAATAAAATTTTAGCGCGTTGCCAACAATCGCAACTTCCAGTCACTAACGTATACGCCGAGTATACTCACTTTGCCGATTTAACATCGCCGTTGAGTAGCTCTGAGCAAACCAAGCTTGAAAAACTATTAACTTACGGTCCAACTATTGCTGAGCATACCCCAGCTGGCAAACTTGTACTTGTTACACCTCGCCCAGGTACCATTTCACCTTGGGCATCTAAAGCTACCGACATCGCCCACAACTGTGGTTTAAAGCAGGTTCACCGTGTTGAACGCGGTATTGCTTATTATGTTGAAGGTGATTTAAACGCAGAACAACTTGCACAAGTAACTGCGTTATTGCACGACCGCATGACTGAAGCCACACACAATGAACTTGAAGATGCGGCTCAGCTGTTTCGCAGTGATGCCCCACGCCAAATGTCGTCTGTCGATATTTTAGGTGGTGGACGCGAAGCACTAGCAACAGCCAATGTTGAGCAAGGCTTTGCGCTTGCTGATGACGAAATAGACTACTTAGTAGAAAATTTTACAAAGTTAGGACGTAACCCTAACGACATCGAATTGTTTATGTTTGCACAAGCGAACTCAGAGCATTGTCGTCATAAAATATTTAATGCTGACTGGACGATCGATGGAAAAGAGCAGCCAAAATCGCTGTTTAAAATGATTAAAAATACGTTTGAGCTAAATCCTGAAAATGTATTGTCGGCGTATAAAGATAACGCGGCAGTAATGAAAGGCTCAAAAGCGGGTCGCTTCTTCCCAAATGCGCAAGGTGAATATGCGTATCATCAAGAAGACATTGAAATACTAATGAAAGTTGAAACGCATAACCACCCAACAGCTATTGCGCCATTCTCTGGTGCGGCTACAGGTTCTGGTGGTGAAATTCGCGATGAAGGCGCAACTGGTCGTGGCTCTAAGCCAAAAGCAGGTTTAGTTGGCTTTACTGTATCAAACTTACGTATTCCAGGTTACGAGCAACCATGGGAAAGCGATTTTGGTAAGCCGAGTCGCATTGTTAACGCGCTTGATATAATGACAGAAGGTCCACTAGGTGGTGCTGCATTTAATAATGAGTTTGGTCGTCCTAACTTATTAGGCTACTTCCGTACTTACGAAGAAAAAGTAACAAGCCATAATGGCGAAGAAGTACGTGGTTATCATAAACCAATTATGCTTGCCGGTGGTTTGGGTAATATTCGCTCTGATCATGTTCAAAAAGGCGATATTCCTGTTGGCGCTAAATTAATTGCGCTAGGTGGACCTGCAATGAACATTGGTTTAGGCGGTGGTGCTGCATCAAGCATGGCTTCAGGTCAATCAAACGAAGATTTAGATTTTGCTTCAGTACAGCGCGAAAACCCAGAAATGGAACGTCGTTGCCAAGAAGTTATCGATAAATGTTGGCAGCTAGGTGACGAAAATCCAATTGCATTCATCCACGATGTAGGTGCTGGCGGTTTATCAAATGCGTTTCCTGAGCTTGTTAATGATGGCGGACGTGGTGGTAAGTTCCAATTACGTAGCATCCCTAATGATGAACCAGGCATGGCACCACACGAAATTTGGTGTAATGAATCACAAGAGCGTTATGTACTCGCTGTTGGTATCGAAGATTTTGACCGCTTTGAAGCAATTTGTAAGCGTGAACGTGCCCAGTACGCTGTTATTGGTGAAGCAACAGCTGAACCTCACTTAACAGTGTCAGACAGCCATTTTGAAAATAACCCTGTTGATTTACCGCTGGACGTATTACTAGGAAAAGCACCCAAAATGCACCGCGATGTAACGTCAAAGCAAGTTGTTGGTAAATCGCTTGATACTACACTAATAAATGCAGCAGATGCAGCGCAGCGCTTAATGCGTTTACCAGCCATTGCAGAAAAAACATTCCTAATAACAATTGGCGATCGATCTGTTACGGGTTTAGTAGCGCGCGATCAAATGGTTGGTCCTTGGCAAGTACCTGTTGCTAACTGTGCTGTAACTGCGGCAACGTATGATACTTACCACGGTGAAGCTATGTCACTTGGTGAGCGTACTCCGGCTGCGTTACTTAATTACGGTGCATCTGCTCGTTTAGCGGTAGCTGAGTCGTTAACTAATATTGCCTGTGCAAACATTGGTAGCCTTGAAAACATTAAGTTATCGGCAAACTGGATGGCAGCAGCGGGTCACCCAGGTGAAGATGCTGGTTTATACGAAGCTGTTAAAGCCGTAGGCGAAGAGCTTTGTCCTGCGCTTGGTTTAACGATTCCAGTGGGTAAAGATTCTATGTCAATGAAAACGACATGGAAAGATGAAGGTGACTCACAAGAGAAGTCAGTAACATCGCCGCTTTCACTGGTTATAACTGCGTTTGGTCGTGTTGACGACGTACGTAAAACAGTAACGCCACAACTGCGCACAGATAAAGGCGATACATCGCTTATATTAGTTGATTTAGGTGCGGGTAAAAACCGCATGGGCGCATCAAGCCTTGCGCAAGTTTATAAGCAATTAGGTGATGTAACACCTGATGTTGATAGCCCAGAGTTATTAAAAGGCTTTTATAACGCAATGCAAGCGCTTGTGGCTGATAGTAAGTTACTTGCTTATCATGACCGCTCAGACGGTGGTTTATTTACCACAGTAGCTGAAATGGCGTTTACAGGTCATACCGGTGTAACGGTTGATTTAGCTGGTTTAACAGGCTCTGACATTGAAGCGCTTTATAACGAAGAGCTAGGTGCAGTAATTCAAGTTGCAAATGCTGATTTAGATGCAGTAAATACGGTGTTTGAACAACATGATATAGCAGCAATTAGTCACAACATTGGTACGCTTAATAGTGACGATACGATTATATTTAACCGTGGCGAAAATACGGTACTTAATCATACGCGTACTGAGCTTCGTACTATTTGGGCTGAAACAACGTATCAAATGCAAGCACGCCGTGATAACCCTGAATGTGCTAAGCAAGAGTTTGATGCTAAATTTGATGCAAAAGATCCAGGCTTAAATGTAAAACTTAACTTTGATTTAAACGAAGACATAGCAGCGCCATATATTGCAACCGGTGCTAAACCGCAAATGGCTATTTTACGTGAGCAAGGTGTTAACTCTCATTTAGAAATGGCGGCAGCGTTTAACCGTGCAGGTTTTGCAGCTGTTGATGTACACATGAGCGACATTTTAGAAGGTCGTTTAACACTAGAGCAATTTAAAGGTTTAGTGGCCTGTGGTGGTTTCTCATACGGTGACGTATTAGGTGCTGGTGAAGGTTGGGCTAAGTCTATTTTGTTTAACGACATGGCACGCGACCAGTTCCAAAACTTCTTCCACCGCGAAGATACCTTTAGCTTAGGTGTATGTAACGGTTGCCAAATGTTATCAACGTTAAAAGAGTTGATCCCTGGTACTGAACATTGGCCACGCTTTGTAACTAATAAATCAGAGCGTTTTGAAGCACGCTTTAGTTTAGTAGAAATACAAGAAAATCCGTCTGTGTTCTTTAATGGAATGGCTGGCTCGCGTATGCCTATAGCGGTTTCTCATGGTGAAGGTCATGCTGAGTTTGCAAACGATGCAGCCACTAAAGCGGCGCTTGATAGCGGTACTGTAGCGGTTAAATTTGTAGATAACTACGGTAACCCTACAACGCAGTACCCAGCTAACCCTAATGGTTCTCCAGAAGGTATTACAGGTATTACGTCAACTGATGGTCGCGCCACTGTAATGATGCCGCATCCAGAACGTGTATTCAGAAGCGTTGCCAACTCTTGGCATCCTGATGAGTGGATCGAGGATAGCCCGTGGATGCGTATGTTCCGTAATGCACGTAAAAATGTAGGTTAATTACATTTGTGTTTATACAAGTTAGATTCATAATCTTACTGTAAAATAAAAAAGGCTGCATTGTGCAGCCTTTTTTGATTCCTGAATCAGTATAGTTTTAGTTAAAAGCACAAAGCATTTAAGGATAGTATGTTTAAACGAGTTGGTTTAATTGTTGGAGCTGTATTGCTAAGCATCTTGCTGCTTGGTTATGTATTTCGTTTACCTTTATTACAGTGGGCTATAGCGCCTGAGCTTAAAAAAGCGGGTGTCACATTAAACTGCCTTGATTTTTCAATTACGTCTGAGCTAAATATTCATGCTGATAAAGTGTGTGTAAATTATCAAAATCAACAGTTACAACTGACGGATATAACTGCAAATACAAAGCGTGTAGATATTAAAAATGCAGTGCTAACGGTTAATTCACTCCCTAAAAGTGATAATGCTAATCAACTTGCTAAAAATCTCGATTTAGCGCTTCCCTTAAATCGCCCATTAATTAGCATTAAACAGCTTGTAGTAAAAAGTGATGAACTCAATAAGCCAGTAAAAATAAGTATATTAGAACCCGAGCTAAATAAATTTAATGTCACGGGTGATATAAACGCGATTGCAACTTTGGCTGCTAATAAAATAAGTGGTCAGTTCACGATTAATGACACTTTTTTAAAGCAGTTTCTAAATACTGAAAACACCTCAATAGCAGATGTTAACTTTAATACCCAGCAAGCATTTAGCTTTGACGGTATAGATCTTGAGTTAAATGGCGATATCAGTTCCCAGTTTGCTCATACTTTTGAGCAATGCCAGTTTAACGTATTAACGACAGGCAAATTGGTAACTCATTTTAATTTAAATAGCCAAGTGTTAATGCTTAATACTGACCTGCTTAATAACAATATTACTTTAACATCAAGCTGTACCGAGTTAATTCCACCGAGTGAATACGCAGGTTTTGTGAGCAATCAAGTTCCTTTAGATTGGCAACTTAAACTTCCTCAATCAATTCGATTAGAGGGGAGCGACCTGAATGTACCTGCAATTAATTTGGTGAGTGAAGGCGATAAGCAATTCAATATTTTAATAACCGATACAGCACTTAATATTAAATCGCCACTTGAAAACTTACAGACAAATTTATCAGCGAGAATAAGCACACCCGATATAAATAATTTCAGCGTTAATGCTCAGTTAGTGGGCACTGCAATTAAAGGCGATTACGCGGTTGCGCTTGAAAGCTTGCCTGAATTTGTTCCTGCAACGGCGAATGGGCTTAGTCTTAGTGGTTACTTTGATTTAAGTGAGTTTATAGGCTCAAAACCAGTTGGGCTTATAAATGCTAAATTAACGCTTAAAAGTGTAGATGCGTTTGATATAAGTGCAGTGCAATACCAAGGTGATTTAACTGCAAAAATGGATAAGCAGTTAAATGCAGAAGTAACATTAACTCAGCAATTAAAAAACGCGGAATATAAAGAATTTAAAGCAACGGATATAAGTAACACATTAACAGCAAACGCTAATTTAGGCGTGGGCGAGTTATTTGCCGAGCTAATAGCAAAAACGAATATAAAAGCTGTTAATAGCCCCGACATAAAACTTAATAATATAAAAGTAGAGTCTACAGGCTTGCAAAGCCGTGCGCTAAAAGCCACGCATCATGTATTTGTAAACGATGTTGAGTTAGTGGTAAATCATCATGTATCGTCGCAAGCTCATCCGTTTGAAGTGATTATTCCTGAGCAAAGTGTACTGTCATTAAATACTTTTATTAATCAATTTGAGCCACTTGCACAGCTAACTGAGGGCGAATTTAATGGTTATATCAGTGGCGATGTAAACTTGCAAAATGCATCGTTCAATATGAATGTAAGTCACGCAAGTGCACTGTATAACGACTACCTTGCAAATGATTTAAATAGTGCATTTAGCGGGGAATATAATTCAGGTAAGCTTAATGTAAAACCAACTACCTTTAATTTAAATGAATTTAGAGCGGGTGCCGTAGTTAAAACGATTAAAGGGCAATGGCAAGTGAGTGGCAATACCACGCTTATAAATGATGTAAAAGGAAGTGTGTTTGGTGGCGAGTTTTCGCTAGATAGCTACACAGTAGGGAAGCCAAACCAAGTTGCTAATGTTAAGTTTGAAAATATTGATGCAAGTAAACTCGTTACACTCGACGATAAGTCGGGCATTGTATTAACGGGGCGCTTGGCGGGGTCTTTACCTGTCCATTTTGATAGTGGAAAAATTGAAATAATTGACGGTAGTTTATTTAGCCAAGGAACAGGTAATTTAAAAATCACCAATAATGCCGCGTTTGATTCAGTGATGCAGCAACAGCAAGAGTTGCAACCTGTATTAGGGCTATTAACTAATTTGGATATTCAAAAACTTAATAGCAGTGTGGCATTAAAAAACGATGGCTGGTTAAAGCTTGGGGTTAATTTACAAGGCTATAATAAAGCAGAGCAGCAGCAAGTTAACTTTAATTATAACCACGAAGAAAACGTATTTACACTTTTACGCGCACTGCGTTTAAGTGACGAAATTACACAAAAAGTTGAGCAACAATACTCACAAAAAGGAAACTAATAATGAGACAGTCGTTATTGATAAAAGTACTGCTCGGGCTAGGTGTTATTAGTGCACTAAGTGCCTGCACGCACCGAGTTGAGGTGTCTGCTAAAGAGCCCATTACGATTAATTTAAATGTGAAGGTCGATCACGAAATTCGCGTAAAAGTAGATAAAGAACTCGACAGTTTGTTTAGTGACGACAGTGAGTTATTTTAAGGAGCTAAAACATGAATACGAAGAAAAAATTAAATATTATTACGTTAGTTAGTGCAGTATGTATGTCGTTCTCTGCGTGGGCTATTAGCCTTGATGATGCTAAAAATCAAGGTTTTGTAGGTGAAGATAGCTCTGGTTATTTAGGGCTTGTTGTACAAAACGCAGAAGCAAAAGCAGTTGTTGATGACATAAATGCAAAGCGTAAAGCGCAGTACTTAAAGCTGGCTAAAAAGAATAACTTGTCACTTTCACAAGTAGAAGCACTTGCTGCCGCAAAAACAATTGAAAAAACCCAAAGTGGTCATTACGTTGAAGTAAATGGTAACTGGGTTAAAAAATAAGCTTAAGTATTACTTGTTTTGCAAAAGTTTGCACAAAGTTTGCACAAATAAAAATAAAACCGAGCATTTAAGCGCTCGGTTTTTTACAGCCTTCAAGTAACTGCTGCCAAAAATCAATCCCCTTACGCCTTGCTAGGTTTATATTATGCTCTGGAATAGATTCAGGCTCGTTATAACTATCGAGCGCTTCACTCATACTTACTTCGCGAATTAAATGCAAAGTAGGAAAGGGTGCTCTATTTGTGTAGTTTGCGGCATCGGCTTCATCGCTATCGGCAAATACGTAATCAGGGTGAAAGTTAGCAATTTGATACTTACCTTCAAACCCCTGCGCTACTAACAGTGCATTGGCTAAATCGACCAAGTCTAAATAATCTTCAAAGTCACTGAAGCCGTTGTTAAACATGATTAGGGTGGTTTCGCGCTCTGGTTCGCGGTCAAGCTCAATACATTGCTCAAGCATATCCATTACAGCATCATCCATACTCGTTGCTGGGCTTACAACATAATGAATACAGTTGTTTTCTACTTCTTTTCGAGCAAACGGGCAAAAGTTATATTTAACAATAACAGATGATACCCATTCGCGGGTTTGGCTTATAGCTATGTTGGTCACGGTTTTGGCTCTAAATATTGATTAATAATGGTAAGTGTTTTTTGTATTGCACCTTGGTTTTTAGCAACGCATTGAGCAGCTTTAATACCTAAGGTTTGGCATGCTTTTGTGTTTTGGCTAAACGTTATAAGCTGTTTTGCCAGTTCGTCGTTGTTATCAACCACTACAGCGCCTTTAAACTTTATAAGCTCGGGATAAACATGATCAAAATTATATGTGTGTGGACCTGTTATTACACCTACCGAAAACGCAGCTGATTCCAGTGGGTTATGCCCACCTCTACGTATTAAGCTGCCGCCAATAAAGCTGATATTTGCAGCGCCATACAAACACTGTAGTTCACCAAGCGTATCAGCAAGGAGGACTTGCTCATTGCTATAGCTATTTTGACTACGACGGCTAAAACTAAGTGGGCTTTGCGTTAAAAGCTCTGCCATTTTATCAAACTGCTCTGGATGGCGCGGTGCAATTATAAGTAATGCATTAGGTTGCTTTTTTAGTAACTCTTGATGGGCTGAAAGTACCAACTCATGCTCTAAAGGATGTGTTGAGCCTGCGACCCATATAAAACGCTCGTCAGTATTATGCTCATTATTGCTGTGTTTATTACTGCTATAAAGCTGTTTAAGATTAAGTACGTTGGCTAATTGCTCGTCACTTGGTGTTATATCAAATTTTATAGAGCCTGTTACATGGCTTTTTGAAGTTTCGAGACCAAGCTCTATAAAACGCTCCGCATCTGCCTTGTTATGACTCGCAAGTACTGTAATTGAGCGCATAATAATGTGCGTTAATTTAGCGACCTTTTGATAGCCTTGCTGCGACTTTTCAGAGAGTCTTGCATTGATGACAAGTACCGGTATATTTTTTTTGTGACTTATCGCCATTAAATTTGGCCATAGCTCTGTTTCTAAAATACATAATGCTTGTGGCTTTATACGCTTTAAAAATCGGGCTGTCGCAAACGGAAAATCGATTGGTAAGTAGCTACATGCCACAGTATTTTTAAACTGGTTAAGTATTTGCTCTCTGCCTGTTGGAGTATTACAGGTTATAAGTATATTTAAATTTGGATGCGCTTTTTGAAGAGCTTTAATAAGTGGCGTTGCGGCAAGTACCTCACCAACAGAAGCACAATGAAAAACTAAAGGTTTGGTTTTAGTCGTAAATAAAGACTTACTGACAAACCCAAAGCGCTCTTTAAAGTGTGTACGATAGCCTTGGTTTTTTTTACCTCGTAAAACATAAAGGTAAAATACAATCAGTGGGCTGATAAAAATTAATGCAAGGGAGTAAAAAATACGTGCCATACTGATCTTTCTTAAAGGGAAGTGGCGTTAGTTTACCGTGAAATAGTCGTTTTCTAAACATACTCGCAATAAAATATGGTCTGGGTTCAGTTATAACCCGATAAAATGAACACAATTAAATAAAATTATGGAATAATGGATTTAATTTTTCCCTGCTATTTCAGTTCCTAGAGGAATTTTTCATGTCAATTATCGATTCAGTGGCAACTAGCTACGTTGAAACATTAAACCGTCATCAAGCATTATTTGAAACGATGGAAGCTTATCATCAAGAATCTATGCAACTGTTGGAAGCATGCCACAGTGCATTACAAGCTGGTGGCAAGATTGTTTGGTTTGGTAACGGCGGTAGTGCAGCCGATGCGCAGCATTTAGCAGCAGAATTTGTAGTGCGTTACAAATTAGAACGTGGTCCGCTTGCCTCTATGGCATTGACCACCGACACATCAATTTTAACAGCACACAGCAACGATTATCACTTTGATACGGTGTTTGAACGTCAAGTTCAAGCGCTGTGTAAACCAGAAGACTTAGTAATTGGTTTAACTACATCAGGTACTAGCAACAATATTAATTTAGCATTAGAAGCCGCAAATAAACTAGGTGCTTTTACAGTCGCTTTAACAGGGCGTGATGGCGGCAAAGTAAAAGATATTGCTAAGTTACCTATTATTATAAAAAATGACGAAACAGCACGTATTCAAGAAGCTCACATGTTTATAGGTCACTGGTTATGTGAAGCCATGGATATGGTTGTTGCGGAGCAGCAGTAATGGATTTATCGTTATTAAAAAACTTATCGGCAGCACGTATATTAGTTGTTGGCGACGTAATGCTAGACCGTTATTGGTATGGCGACACAGGGCGTATTTCGCCAGAAGCGCCAGTACCTGTTGTTAAAGTAAGTAAATTTGAAGACAAAGCGGGCGGTGCAGCTAATGTTGCAAAAAATATAGCACGGTTAGATGCAAAAGTCGGCTTACTGGGCTTAATTGGCGAAGACGAAAGCGGGCAGATTTTAGAGACCATTTTAAAAGGTGAAAAAATAAGCTCACAGTTAGTTAGTGTATGTGATTTACCGACTATTTCTAAAATGCGCGTTATTAGTCGCCATCAGCAACTAGTTCGCCTTGATTTAGAAGAAACGTTTACTGAGCAACATAGTCAATTACTACTAAACCGCTTAGAGCTTGTGCTCGATGAATACGACTTTATTGTGTTCTCTGATTACAGCAAAGGATCTTTAAGCTTAATTAAAGAAATGGTAAGCCTTGCTAAGGGCGCCGGAAAGACGGTTTTAATCGACCCTAAATCGCCAGATTTACATTTATATGAAGGTGCTGATTACATTACGCCTAATTTACATGAGTTTAAGTTAGCGGGTGGTCAAACCGATTCAGAAGAAGCTTTAGCAGCAAGTGCGCGCGACTTAATTAGCAAAAATGGCATTAAAGCCATGTTACTTACGCGTTCTGAGCAAGGTATGTCGCTGATTAATGCAGATGAAAAGTTTGATTTTGCAGCGCAAGAACTTGAAGTAAGCGATGTAACTGGCGCGGGTGATACGGTTATAGCTACACTCGCGGTTATGCTTGGCGCAGGTATGGAACCTAAAGATGCTGTAGAAGTTGCTAATTTAGCTGCTGGTATAGCGGTTAGTAAATTTGGTGCAGCAACTGTCTCTCCAGAAGAGCTAAGCCGCAAGCTAGGTCAGTATTTACATACTACCGGTGAGCATTACCAAACACCATTTGATGATGTACTTCAGCATATTGAATTTGCAAAACAAAACGGCGAAACCATTGTATTTACCAATGGCTGCTTTGATATTTTACACGCAGGGCATGTACGTTATTTAGCGCAAGCTAAAGCGCGAGGCGATAGACTCGTTGTTGGATTAAATAATGATGAATCTATTACGCGTTTAAAAGGGGCAGATCGTCCAATAAATCCGCTAGATGAGCGTGCAATGGTACTTAGTGCACTTTCATCAGTTGATTGGGTTATTCCGTTTGGCCGTTTAGATGAAAACGATACTCCCGCTAAATTAATTGAGCAAATAAGCCCTGATATTTTAGTTAAGGGCGGCGACTACACCGTAGAGCAAATAGCGGGTGCTGAGCATGTGCTTCGCCATGGCGGAAAAGTTGAAGTGCTTGAATTTTTAGATGGGTGCTCAACATCAAAAGTAATTAGTAAAATTAAACAGTAATTACTGATTTAAGTTACTAAAAATACAAAAAAGGGATGAAAACACTGTTTTCATCCCTGTTTTACTTTTAATACGTTACTTTTAAGAAAGTAACGTATTAAAAGTTATATTCGTACTTAGCAAATGCAGAAGTATCATTCTCAGCTTCATCATTGTTAGATGCAAAAGCGCCTAAAGTAACTCTGCCACCCATAGAAAGCATTCTGTAACGAAGTTCTAATTGCTTAGAGTTAAACCCTGTTTTAGTTATGCTGTTACCTAAATCTGGATTGCTAGGGTACCAATCGCTATTGTCACTATTGTAATCAACACTGCGTAATTTCACCTGCCAATCATCACCATTAGATAACTGACCTAGCAGAGTTAAAACGACTGATTGCGAATCATTATCATACGTCGAACCAATAGTGCGTCCATGGTAGCGATAGCCAGACTTATAAGTATCATGCTCATAGTAACAATTTTCAACTATTGATTCAGCTTGGCATGAAACACCAGTATCTATATATTCAACATTTACTAATATGTTTTGAGCATAAATGCGCTGTGTTGTTTGCACACCAAATAAGTAAGCTCTATCAGCGGGTTTAAACTGTGAGCTAGCATCTTCACCTATAGTACTGGCATAAACCGCATATGGTTGATCAAATAAGGTATCTGACCAACGAATATCAATACCAGCCAATTGATTACCTATTTTCGACTCTAACTGGCTATCACAACTCTCATTGCCATCGATACATGCAGTTTGCCCTGTTATGACATCAATAAAATCACCCGCAGAGCTCGGTTGTCCGTCACCTGCCCATTGTGCAGACCAGCTAAGTGCAATTTCTAACTGCTGAATAGGGCGAAAATTAACACGAGTACTCCACAGTAAAGCATCAGGTATAACACGTGTAGACTCAAGTTTAGCCATTTGTGCAGTAAAGCTCCATTGACCAATCCAGCTCAGCCATGGTGTCTCGAAAGCGGTACTTTTCTCTCTAGTAATACTTAGTGCAGGTAAAGGTTTCGCATTACCAGACATAATTAAGCTGTTATCAACACCAGGTCCCCAAAATTGTTCAACAGCACCGGCTCTAAAAATCCAATTACCTAAACGGTAAGCTAAGTAACTATCGTCAAGTGAGGTATCATTACAATCGGTTAAAGCTTGCTCATCGGTAACTATATCGTCAGTCGTTTTTCCATCAACTAAACATTTTTTACCGTCTTTTCTATAATTTATAGCTACTTTAGCTGCAAAGTTATCACCTAAATAAGCGTAAGCTGCTGAAAGCTCTGTTTCTTGAGTATTTGTTGCACCAAAGCTTGTTGCTATGATTGGATCTGTGGCTGCAAAAGCTGATAATTGAAGACTATGTGAGCTACTATTTTCTGATTTATATCGATGTTTAACGCGAAGTAAAGCATCTTGTAAGCTTGGAGATAATTGCTCTAGCGGCATGCTTTGCACATCACTTATAAAACTTTTCCACATAAGCGGATAGGTAGTTACAGGAGCTAAAATAACACCGGCATCAGCTAATTGTTGAATATCAGCTCTAAGACCGTAATCATCGGGTTTTACCCAAGGCTCAGCATTAACTGACGCGCTCATAGCGCAAAAAAGAGTAGAAAGTAGAAAAATTCTGTTTCGCAAAGTTCAGATCCTTGTGATTTAGATTGCGGCTAAGTTTATCAACCTAAGCATGTTATTGCAGTAAATAATCAAATTTATAGAGCTAATTTAATATATTAAAACGTAACCTAGCTATCGAAATAAGTATCTGATTGGTATACTTGAGTTCAAATAGGAAATTGAGAATGTAATGAGCAACAAACGACTTTTATTTATTCCCGTATCATCACCAGAAGGCATTGGTGAATATATGCGCTCGTTGTTGTTGGCTCAAAGTTTAAAGGCAGAACTTACTGATTCTCTCGATATTCACTTCATATTAAATAAGCATACAAGTTACGCAAAAGATTGTCCTTTTGAAGCCACATTACTTGAACACTCAGCTACGAAAGAGCTGGATTCTGTTTGCGACTTTATAGAGCAATTTAAACCTGACGTCGTTGTTTTTGATTGCGCAGGACGTGCAGGGCATATGAAGGCGGCTAAAAAGGTAGGCGCTAAAGTTATATTTATTTCTCAGCATGCAAAAAAACGTGCTAAAGGTTTAAAACTTAACAGAATTAATTTAATTGATACACATTGGGTTGTACAGTCTGATTATTGTATTGAGCCACTTACATGGGCTGAAAGTACGAAGTTAGACATGTTTCCCTTGGCACATCCTCGTAATGTAGGTCCTTTTGTTACATTTGCGTCTTGTGTGCAAAAACGTGATGTCTTAAATCGCTATAACTTAGTACCGGAAGGCTATTTCATTGTTAATGCTGGCTCAGGCGGGCATATATTAAATAATATTAATTGTGCTGATGTTTACTTTAAAGCCGCGCTTAAAATTACTAAACACACTGGTTTAAAAGCAGTTGTTGTGTTTGGTCCCAATTATAAGAAATCCATTCCTGAAAGTGATGAGGTTACTTGTTTAGCAAGTCTTCAAAGTACTGATTTTTTGGCATTAATGAGCCAAGCTAAAGTTGCATTACTGAGTGGCGGCGATACCCTACTACAAGCAATTGCAGTTCAAACCCCCGTTGTGGCATGTGCTATCTCAAAAGATCAAAATACACGTTTGGATCATTGTGTTAATGCAGGTGTTGTCATAAAAGCAAATCTTGATATTGATGAAATTACTACGAAAGTAGCTCAAGTTATTACAGAGCCCTTTTATAGTGAATTCGTTTCTAAATATAATCAACTTGATAATACACATAGCTTCGAAGTGATCACTGACGGTATAAAAAATATGCTTACAGGGGATCGCTAATGAATATAGTGATTGTAATTGATTCCCTAGTGGGTGGTGGTGCTGAAAAAGTAATGCTTACCCTTGCTGAGGAAATGGCCAAGTTACAGCACAGAATTACTATTTTGTCTCTTGCTAACTCTATTGAATATAATATTCCTGAAGTACTTTACGTGGAGAGTTTATTCACACATAGGGCATCAAAAGTAGATCGATTTTGGCAGCGTAAAAATAGTGTATTGAAACTAGAAGCGTGGTTTGAAAAAAAACAGAGCGAGATAGGTGATATTGATTTAGTACTTTCTAATCTTGATAGAAGTAATAATTTACTCTCAAAAAGTAATATCAAAAATGTTCACTTTGTTATTCATAACTCCGTTAACGCAGAACTTGCACGTCAAAAAAAGTTAGGTCCATTTTCATACTTATATCTTAAAAAGAGTAAGCAAAATTTAAATGGTAAATCACTTATTTGCGTATCAAAGGGTGTTGAAAAAGAAATAACACAAGGGGATTTAATTAACCCAAGTGCAATTGCGACTATTTATAACCCGTTCGATTTTGAAAAAATAAACCAACAAGCAAATGAGCAAAATAACAATATCCCAAATGAGCCCTACTTAATTCATGTAGGAAGGCTCGCCAAACAAAAACGCCACGATATATTGTTTGCAGCCTTTGCAAAGCTTGATAAAAAATACAAGCTAGTCCTTTTATGTAATAAACCTGCAAAAGCGTTTAAGCTTGCACAGCAATATGGCATAGAAAAACAGTTAGTAGTGCCTGGATTTCAACAAAACCCGTACAACTGGATTAAGCAGGCTGAGGCTTTAGTGTTGAGTTCTGATTTTGAAGGGCTTCCAACGGTATTAATTGAGGCTTTAGCGGTGGGGACTCCGGTAGTTAGCACTAATTGTACATTTGGTCCAAGCGAGATATTAACAGGCGAGCTGAGTAAATATTTAGTACCCATTCAACAAAGTGAGGCATTAGCCAATGTTGTTAAGCACGTACTAGCAGACAAGCCAAATGTAGAAAACGCAGATATTCTAAAACAAGTACAGGCAGAGCAGGTTGCTCTGCAGTATTTAGCATTGGCTAACTAAGTTAACTTATATTAGCTAGCGCTTTAAGGTAGTTGCCGTGTAGGGTTTGCCAGTCACTCGCGTGCCAATAGAATAGCTCGTTTCGACCTTGCTCTTTTAAAAATGAGCGCTCAAGACGTGCCATATTACTTTGTTGCCACTGCAGATTAGGTATTTTTATTTCACCTCTATCAAAGTCGATAATATAAACATCACCAGTATCATCAAACAAAATGTTATTAATGTTTAAATCGGCGTGATACACACCTTTTGAATGAAATAGCGCGATTGTTTTAGCTATGCGCTCTAACTCTTCTTCGCTCAATGGGCGTTCAATTAATACATCGAGTACACTTTTAGCGCCTTTAACAGCCTCGGTAATAATATCACCACGATAAATTAATCCGCTACGTGTTACTTTAGCTGCAATAGGGGTTGGTACATTTAAACCAAGTTCTTTAAGTTTACTCATTAAGCTAAACTCTTTATACACACGGGTTTGTTCAAGTCCTGGGTATAAATACTGATCGCTTAGCAATTTACCCACTAAGCCACCGCGCCAATAATGTCTAAGTACGGCTGTTAATTCGTCTTGCTTAAAAAACCACGCAGTTGCTCGACCTTTTTTAGCGCCCACAATTTTATTTTGTTGTTGCCAATAATTTGCATCAAACCAATCGAGGGTAATTTGGCTTGTGTATTTAGGGTGGCTTAATACAGTGTGGTTGCCTTGCACGTGTTGTTTAAACATAGCTCTGTGTAATTACTAAATAATGTGTCTATATTAGCGCGTTTTAAAGCGCAGGATAAGTGCTTGCAATAGCGTGATTATAATTTAAGATCGGCTTTTGTATTTAATACCTAAGGGAATGCGTGACTCAAGCTCCTAATTATTCATCTATTTGTATATTAAGACTCTCAGCCATTGGTGACGTATGTCATGGTGTGAGTGCTGTACAAGCTATTCAAAAAGCACACCCTAATGCAAAAATTACGTGGGTTATTGGCAAAATAGAAGCCATGCTACTTGCCGACTTACCTGGCGTTGAGCTGGTGGTATTTGATAAAAAACAAGGCAAAGCAGCGCTTAAAAGCTTAAAACAACGCTTTAAAGATCAAAAGTTTGATGTGTTACTTAACATGCAAGTTGCACTTAGGGCTGGGTTTGTAGCGCGCTGTATTCCGGCAAAAGTAAAAATAGGCTTTGATTGGGCGCGTTCAAAAGAATTGCACAGCTTATTTATTAATAAACGAATAGAGCCACAAGCTCAGGCGCATGTGCTTGAGGGCTTTAAAGGTTTTGCAAAAGCCATTGGTGTAGCTGATTATAAACCAAAGTGGAACATGCCATATACAGAGCAAGACCAAGCGATTGCCGATGAACTACTCACACCAGAATACCTAACTAATAAACTATTAGTAATATCGCCAGCGGCAAGTAAAGCACAGCGTAATTGGCTCGCTGATCGTTATGCAGCGCTTGCCGACTACGCCTGTGAGCAAGGCTTTAAGGTGGTATTAACGGGTGGTCCAACAGAGCTTGAAATTAACCTAGCAAATAGCATTGTTGAGTATAGCAAAACACCTATTTTAAATTTAGTGGGCAAAACTAAGCTCAAAGAGTTGTTGTGCGTGTTAAAGCGTGGCAGTTTAGTGCTTGCGCCCGATACAGGCCCTGCGCATATGGCGGTAACGGTGGGTACGCCGGTTATTGGTTTATATGCACATTCAAACCCAGCACGAACAGGCCCTTACTTATATCAAGATTACGTGGTTGAGGTTTATCACCAAAACTTGCTTAAGCAAACAGGTAAAACAGCAAAACAAGTCTCGTGGGGTACGCGTGTAAAAGGCGATGATTTAATGAGCCAAATTACAGTTGATGATGTAAAAGCGATGTTTGACCATGTTGTACAAAAAGAGTCTTTGTAATGAATGCACAACAAAAAAATAAAGCGCTTTTTTTAGACCGAGATGGCGTGGTAAATGTTGATCATGGTTATGTGTATCAAAGCGATAAATTTGAATTTATTGATGGTGTTTTTAGCACTTGTAAAACATTTTATGATGCGGGCTATAAAATCATAATCGTCACTAATCAATCTGGAATTGGCCGAGGTTATTACACCGAAGCTGATTTTTTAGCACTAACTGATTGGATGAAAACCCAATTTAGCGATCACAGTATTGAAGTTACCGATGTGTACTTTTGCCCTCATCACCCTAAAAAAGCGCACCCTGAATATTTGAAAGAGTGCAGTTGCAGAAAGCCTGCGCCAGGGATGTTATTGCAAGGCATGCAAGAGCATAATATCGACCCTGCTTGCAGTATAATGGTGGGCGATAAACTCAGTGATATGCAGGCTGCAAAAAAAGCGGGCATCACTACCCGCGTTTTAGTGCGTTCGGGTCAAAGCTTTGATGAAAGTGCTAAACAAGAGGCTGATTTAATTATCGATTCTATAAACAGTTTACCTGCACTTTTAAATACATAAATAAACTAAACAGATTAGCCTGTAAACTGGCAGGAATTCCTTCCAGTTTAGGGCGTTTGCGACGAACTGCAAACCGTGCATTTTCCCCATTAAACTTTTACAATACCCCCCATAATAAACAGTCGCTTAAATGTGGTTGTTTACCCGTTCAAATAAATGGAGAACACAGATGAGAGCATCTGCTTTTTTTAGCCAGCTACAACAGCAAATTGAAGACGTAAAAACCGAAGGTTTGTATAAAAGCGAACGTATTATTAAATCTCAGCAGCAGGCTCAAATCGAAGTTGCGTCAGGTAAAGTAATCAACTTTTGTGCTAATAACTACTTAGGTTTAGCTAATAGCCCAGAGCTAATTGAAGCTGCGCAAAACGGTTTAAATAATCATGGTTTTGGTGTTGCGTCTGTTCGTTTTATTTGTGGCACGCAAGATATTCATAAAATACTAGAGAAAAAAGTCAGTGAGTTTTTAGAAACTGAAGACACCATTTTATATTCTTCATGTTTTGATGCAAACACAGGTTTGTTTGAAACTATTTTAGGCGCAGAAGACGCTATCATTTCTGATTCATTAAACCATGCATCAATTATTGATGGTGTACGTTTATGTAAAGCTAAGCGTTTTCGTTATGCAAATAACGACATGGCTGATCTTGAAAAGCAGCTTATTGCAGCTGATGAAGCTGGCGCTAAAACAAAACTAATTGCTACCGATGGCGTGTTTTCGATGGATGGCGTTATCTGTAATTTAGAAGCTGTGTGTGACCTAGCTGATAAATACGATGCACTTGTTATGGTTGATGACTCTCATGCTGTTGGCTTTGTTGGCGAAAACGGTAAAGGTACACCAGAGTACTGTAATGTATTAGATCGTGTAGATATTATCACCGGTACATTAGGTAAAGCGTTAGGCGGCGCATCAGGTGGTTATACATCGGGTAAAAAAGAAATTGTTGAATGGTTACGCCAACGTTCACGTCCATACTTATTCTCAAACTCATTAGCGCCTTCAATTGTTACTGCGTCAATTAAAGTACTTGAAATGCTAGAAAATGGCGGCGAGCTTCGCGCTAAACTTTGGTCAAATGCTAAATATTTCCGTGAGCAAATGGAAGCTGCTGGCTTTACGTGTGCAGGTAAAGATCATGCAATCATCCCAGTAATGCTAGGAGATGCAAAAGTAGCCTCGTTAATGGCTGATAAGCTACTTGCTGAAGGTATTTATGTTACTGGTTTTTCATTCCCTGTAGTACCAAAAGGGCAAGCCCGCATTCGTACACAAATTTCAGCGGCGCATAGCATTGAGCAACTCGATACAGCTATTGATGCATTTACCCGTATTGGTAAAGAAATGGGCGTTATTTAATTTTATTTTAAACCGAAGCCTTGCTTCGGTTTTTTAGTTGAGTGTGGATTATGAAAGCATTATCTAAATTAAAAGCAGAACCGGGCATTTGGATGACAGATGCACCAAAGCCAGAAGTGGGTCATAACGACTTACTAATTAAAATTCGCAAAACAGCTATTTGTGGTACCGACGTACATATTTACAAGTGGGATGAGTGGGCAAGTAAAACTATTCCTACTCCAATGGTTGTTGGTCACGAATATGTAGGTGAAGTCGTTGATATGGGCCAGGAAGTTCGTGGCTTTAATGTTGGCGACCGCGTATCGGGTGAAGGTCATATTACGTGTGGTCATTGTCGTAACTGTCGTGCAGGGCGCGTACATTTATGCCGTAATACAACGGGTGTGGGTGTAAACCGTGAAGGCGCGTTTGCCGAATATTTAGTTATTCCTGCATTTAACGCATTTAAAATTCCAGATAATATTTCTGATGAACTGGCTTCTATTTTTGACCCGTTTGGTAATGCAGTTCATACCGCATTATCATTCGACTTAGTTGGCGAAGATGTACTTATTACTGGTGCAGGCCCAATTGGTATTATGGCAGCAGCTGTAGCAAAACACGTGGGTGCTCGCCACGTTGTTATTACCGACGTAAACGAATATCGCCTAGATTTAGCACGTAAAATGGGTGCTTCACGTGCTGTAAACGTGGCAAGCGAAAAGCTTGAAGACGTAATAAAAGACTTAGGTATGACAGAGGGCTTTGATATTGGCCTTGAAATGTCAGGTGTGCCAAGCGCGTTTAATTCAATGCTTAATAACATGAACCACGGCGGTAAAATTGCCATGCTAGGTATTCCACCATCAGATATGGCAGTTGACTGGAACCAAGTTATTTTTAAAGGTTTAGTGATTAAAGGTATTTACGGTCGCGAAATGTTCGAAACGTGGTACAAAATGGCAAGCTTGATTCAATCTGGTCTTGATTTGAACCCAATCATTACACATCAGTATTCTGTGGATGACTTCCAAGCTGGCTTTGATATGATGATTTCAGGTCAGTCAGGTAAAGTAATTTTAAACTGGGATTAGTTCCTCACTAAATTACAAGAAGGGCGGCTTTAGCCGCCTTTTTTATACTATTAATTAAAGAGACTTCAATGGCATTTAAACACATTTCTATAGCGCAAACGTTAGAGCTTCTAGATAAAGAAGACGTTGTAATTGCAGATATTCGCGATCCTAATTCGTATCAAGCTGGTCGTATTCCAGGCTCAGAAGCACTTTCTAACGGTAATATTGCACAATTTATGATGGAAAAAGAATTCGATCAGCCAATTATTATTGTGTGTTACCACGGTATGAGCTCTCAGGGCGCAGCTAGTTATTTAGTTGAGCAAGGCTTTGAAGATGTTTATAGCATGGATGGTGGTTTTACCGCTTGGGAAGTAGCTTACAGCGAGAAAGTAGAGCGATGATAGAGCTTGGCAGTTTAAATAACCCGCGCGCCGCACAGGGCTTTATAGATTATTTAAAAAGCCAAGGTTTGAAAGGGCAATTAGATTCAGCAGATGGCAGTAATGTTATTGTTAGTGTGCTTGAAGAGGACTTTCATCAAGTTCAGCCTCTATGGGCTGAATTTACACAAAACCCTAATCATGAAAAATACCTGCAAGCATCTTGGGATGTAGGCAGCACGCAATCGCCGCTTAAATATCAAGGGCAATCACTTAATCTAATAGCCCGTTTTAAAGCACTCAGCTGGTTAAATCAAACCGTAAGTATTGTAAGCGTTATAATTTATTTTGCTTTTTTACTAGGTGGTTTTGAGACCATTTACACTATGATGCAGTTTAAACCTTCGCAGCCTTTAAGTTGGTTAACGCCCGCGCTCGTACACTTTAGTGCGATGCATATTGTGTTTAATTTAATTTGGTGGATGTCGCTTGGCGACAATATAGAAAAGCAATGCGGAAAACTCAGCTTAATAGGTTTGTTTTTAGTGACTGCACTTATTAGTAATTGGGCGCAATACCTAATGGTTGGTCCCAACTTTGGCGGTTTGAGTGGCGTAGTATATGGGTTACTTGGTTTTTGTTGGATTCATAGCTTTTTAAATCCGAACAAACCTGCGTTGGTTAGTACGGCTATTGTTGGTTTTATGTTGATTTGGTTAGTGCTAGGGTTTGCAGATGTATTGTTTGTAGGTATGGCTAATTGGGCGCACTTAGGCGGATTAGTTAGCGGTATGGCTTTTGCTTATACCGCCAAAGTATTTAACGTAAAACGTTAAATACTAATGATATAAATATTTAGTGAACAAGACTTCACGGATGATCTCTTGCCCTGTTTCTTCTTTTAAAAGGCTTTTTAGTTTTTCGGCGCACTTTGCGCGTATTTCTTCACGGCCAGTAAGGGATTTTATTTTTTCTTCAGGCTCTTTAGATAAAATCTCTACTAGGGCATCACGAAGTAATGGCGTGTGATGTTCAACGACTGCAATATCAGAAGTATCAGTAAGCATTAAATCAATAGTTACACGCACATAGCCCATTTTTTTACTTGATGCGCCAATGTAGTTGGTGATTATATCTGGCTCAAAACCAAAATAACCAACTGTAGATTCAGCACGGGCTGTAAAGCTTATGACGCTTACAAAGAACGTAAAAAGACCTGCGTATACTATTTTTTTCATATTTAAAGCGTTTCTTAAAACTTGTTACAAATAGTTTATACTTAATAGTGGGTAATAAACAGCGCCAAGCAATTATTTATGGTTATAAAACATCACTTTTTCAAAAGCTTTGGCAATGGTATCATCTCGTTGTTTTTTATTTTGTTGAGCTATTGTGATTACTTATCCTCTGTCTATATCTGCTAATTGGCAGCCCACTTCATATGTAAGTGATTTATCTCCTCTAGAGCAAGAATGGCTTTTTGAACCTAATTCTTTAACTGCTAAATTAAAAAGTAAATCACAAATTTTTAGTGTAAGAGTATTAAGTGAGCAGTTATTTACTTTAAGCCTAGAGCAAAAGTTACTACTAAACAGCGCAGCTAAAACAGCGATTAATCGAGAAGTACTCTTATTGTGCGATAATAAACCTATGGTGTACGCACAAAGCTGGCTTCCTAAAAATGATTCGAGCAATCCTTTGCACAATATGGGTGAACGACCTCTTGGTGATGTGATTTTTCAAGACCCAGCACTAAACCGCACGGATATAGAAATTGCTTATTTTGATGCCAAGCACCCCGTTCAGCAATTAGTTGCAAAATTAAACCTACCCGAGAAAAACTTACTAGGGCGTCGAAGTGTATTTTCCCTCAAAGAATATAAATTTTTAGTGTGTGAAGTGTTTTTACCAGGAGCATATTTATACTCATGAAATTAGCCGCTTTAAAGCCAAAACATATTTCTTACTATATACAGCTAATGCGTATAGATAAGCCCATTGGTACCTTGTTATTACTTTGGCCAACATACTGGGCTTTATGGCTTGCTAATAGCGGGATGCCGAGCTTGCTCAACTTTATTGTATTTACACTGGGCGTTGTTGTTATGCGAAGCGCAGGGTGTGTAATTAATGATTTTGCTGATAGAAAAATAGACGGCTCGGTAAAACGCACAGCTCAACGGCCGCTAGCTTCAGGGCTGGTTAGTAGTGGTGAAGCTCTTAGTCTATTTTTATTGCTCATAGTTATTGCGTTCATTTTAGTATTAATGCTTAGCTTTAATACTATTTTACTTTCTTTTGGGGCGTTGGCTTTAGCCTTTTGCTACCCTTTTATGAAACGCTATACACAATTACCACAAGTTGTTTTAGGGGCTGCATTTGGTTGGGCTATTCCAATGGCCTATATGGCTTCAATAAATGCATTACCGCAGCAGGCATGGTTATTATTTATAGCCAATATTTGTTGGACAGTTGCTTACGACACTATGTATGCGATGGTTGATAGAGATGACGATTTAAAAATAGGGGTAAAATCAACCGCTATTTTATTTGGTAAATACGATCGCCATATTATCTTTTTACTTAATGCTGTATTTATAGCGCTGGTTGCGTTTATTGGTATAAGCAATCATTTAAGTGTCGCGTTTGGCATTGGTTTGAGTGTAGCAGCTGGTTTATTGGCATATCAACAAACGCTTATTCATAAACGTGAAAGAGAAGCCTGCTTTAAAGCGTTTTTAAATAACCATTATGTGGGTTTGGCTATCTTTATAGGGTTATTACTTTCATACCCAATAGCATTTTAAAGCCTTAATAAAGGCTGTTAAAATTCGCTATTTAGAGCTACCTGGGCGGATCAATAATGCCGCTAATAGAGGCGTTTTTTCTAAACCACCCTGCAATAGAGTAGCGTTCGTCAACTGCGGGAAGTACTTCGTGAGCAAAACGTTCGCTTTCAAACATAACCAATGTGCCAGCAGTTGGTTTAATCGTTATTTCTACTTCTTTACTTTTAGGTTTATAAATAACAAGTTCGCCACCTTGCTCTGGCGTATTTAAATAAAGCACCGTTGTAAATACACGATTAGATCGACCTTTGAATGCATCTAAGTGTTTTTTGTAAAAATCACCCTGTGTATATTTTGCATAATGGCATTCGTAATCAAATAGCCCCATAAAAAAGCTACGATTTAACGTGGTTTTTATACTTTGCATTATTGCTTGATACGTAAGCTGTGCTTGAGAGCTGCCGTCAAACCAATAAGTTTTGTCAGTACGAATAGTTTTATCTATTTGTAAGCTATTTAGTCGACCAATACCAGCAAGGCTAAAGTGGGGGTTTATACGGTGACAATCTGCAACTAAATCTGCAACTAAATCGGCAATAAGCGCGTTATGAATTACGGTGTATCCTTGGCGTTCTATATCATCTAAATAGACATCAGGACCAAAAAGTGTGTTCATTCACATCAGCTGTTTAAAAAAGGTGCGACAGTGTAGCCGAAAAGCGATTTAAAGCTACTGTTTATTGCGCCGCACTTTTTCAAATATTGGATTAGCTAAATGTAGCTCCCGCTTTCTTTATAAGCGATAGTAAATGCTCTACATGTTCAGTAATAGAGGTTTGCTGGCTTGTTTGTACAACGAGTTGTTCGTGATTTAGATCTTTATTTGTTTTTAGTTGCACGAGTTCAGAGTTCTCTGCGATTGTGTTTGCATGCTCAATGCTCGCAATAGCAAAGTGATCTGATTTAACTACACCGGCCATTACTTGCTCAATACTGCCCACTTTAATACTTGATGATTTATTTAAAGAATCGATTGCTTCATTAAGCATAGTTTGCACTTGTTTAGATTGAGAGAAACAGCCAAACATAGGGTAGTTATCAAGGTTTTGCTTACTTATATCGTTTTTATGTGCAAGAGGGTGGTTTTTTGAAACAAATAATACAAGCTGATCAGGTAAGTGAATGTCACTGCCAATACTATTAATAGCTTGAGAGTATACACTTATGTCTATTTCACCTTGTTGAAGTCTGCGTGTTAGCTCTTGCTGATCTTGTAACTGCATTTCAATTTTTATATGAGGATATTGAGCTAAAAACTGTCCACAAGAGATAGGAACTATGCCACTTGCCTTGTTGGTATAACCAATAACCAGTTTCTCATTAGCATTACCGTTTACTGATTGAAAAATCCGTTTTTTCGTTAGCTCAAGTTCCGATAAAGTCGTTTTAGCATATTCAAGAAAAAGTTCGCCTTCTGGCGTTAATTTAACTGAACGTGTTGAGCGTTTTACTAACTCATATCCCATTTCATTTTCAAGTGTTTGAATGCTGCGCGTCAGCGCTGAAGTACTAATCTGGGTTTGTTCAGCTGCTTGTCTAAAATGACGTAATACACCAAGTGCTACAAATTGCTCTAATTGTTCAAATCTCACTTTATAGTCCCTTTTTATAAGTAAGTCGCAGATACCACGGACATCAAATATATTAATTTTTATTCTAAAGTTTAGTAAAATTCTATATTGAAATACGGTTGCAAGTTCATACGTGTTTCCAGCAGGATACCCCCCTTTTAGTATTAATTAAAGAGGAAAGCGACCAAATAGTATTACTTTTTTAATTGATAACTAGTTGTTTATTGTGTTTTGTCTGTATTTTTGCAATTAACTATCTAGGCAAAGTTATTTTAACTCAGTGGGTTAGATAGCCGGTTGGGATTCAATTGTTCTAATTAATAAAAAAGTACGCCCCAAAATGGGGTGTACTTACAACATGATTGTGACAAATAATAGGGTGTTTTATCTATAGGAGTTTATTTTACAAAATTTCTATTTATTCGGTTGCTTAATGGTTTGTTTTCAATGCTTTGCAGTTCTATTTCAATTGCATCACAGGAGATATGTATTTCAAATAAAGACGTTAACAACGATAAACTTAAGCAGGCTAAGCTAATGCCGAATAAAATAATCCCCGTGGTATTAAATTCAATAAATAAAGCAAACATCGAAAATGTACACAGTAAAAAAGAGGCTACCCCATAAACTTGCATTGTTCTGATTAAGTTTATTCGTTTACGTAAGTTGGTGATTTGAGCCACTACAACGGGGCGTATAGATTCACCCTCGCGTGCATTTAACTCCCTAATTAATTGCGCTAAAACTAAAAATCGGTTTGTATAGGCTAATAATAGCAGCGATATGGCCGGGAAAAGTAGGCCCGGGGTTGTAAGTGTCATGTTTATTCCTTAAAAGTGCAGCATGCTAGTAATCTAGCGCAGGATATTGTTAACACAAAATAAATGAGGTGAATATTGCAAAATATTAATAATAAAAACTCAACAGATAGCTCCTTTCAATGGGTTACAATTTATAAAGCCGAAAACACCCTTGAAGCTAATATTATTAAAGGTTTAATACAAACCAGTGGTATTGAATGCAAAATAAAAGGTGAGATGCTCCAAGGCGCAATGGGAGAAATTCCATTTGATCAAGCACAAGTTAGTGTGCAGGTTTATGCGATAAAAGAGCGCCATGCGCGCCAAATATTGGTAAACTATCAACAAGTAAAACAATCCGCTCCAGATTGGGTATGCCCTAACTGTAATGAGCATAATGGATCAACATTTGATTTTTGTTGGTCGTGTGAGACGTTAAAGAATGACTAAAGCAAATAATTTTCAGCGTATTAGAGAGCTTAACTATTTACAAAAAGCCGTTTTAGCGAGTGCTCTAATAGAGCGAATGCTGCCAAATTACGGTTTATTTAGTGAAGCAACGGGGTTTGGTGATGAAACCTTATTACGCAATTCGCTTAATGTTTGTTGGGAAAAAATATTACTGCCTAAAAGTAAAATAGATCTCGAAAAACAAGTTGAAAAAATAGAACCGAATGTTCCTGAACTTGCTGATTTTGATATGTTTGGTACTTACCCTGCTATTGATGCCGCAACGTCTTTACTTAGCTTAATGCACGGTCTAATGGCGCAAGATGAACAAGAGTTCATTAGTGTCAGTAAAATATCTCAAGCAACAGTGGCACGCTTTATTGAATATCAAATGACGGTTGAAGGTGAGGTTGCAGATAACACCGCTGTAAGAGAACACCCATTAATGCAATACGAAATTGAAGTATTAGGTGAGCTAATTGATTTTGTAGAAAATATGGGGCGTATCACCTCTGATAGCGTAAAAGCACTTAAAAAGTTTGCCCTAGAAGATGGTCAAACAAATATTGGTCTTACGTTATAAAAACAGCGAAGTAAAAACTTTAAAGGCAGGAGAAGTACAGTGCGAATTTTAGGCATTGAATCGTCATGTGATGAAACAGGTATTGCAATATACGATGACGAAAAAGGCTTGTTAGCTCATCAATTATACAGCCAGGTAAAAGTACACGCTGATTATGGCGGCGTTGTACCGGAACTTGCATCGCGCGATCATGTTCGTAAAACGCTACCACTTATAGACGCAGCATTTGAGCAAGCGGGTTGTGGCCCAGAAGATTTAGATGGTATTGCTTATACTGCAGGCCCAGGTTTAGTTGGTGCATTATTGGTAGGTACTTCTATTGGTCGTTCATTAGCATACGGTTGGGATATTCCAGCTGTTGCTGTTCATCATATGGAAGGGCATTTACTTGCTCCGATGCTTGAAGACAATATTCCTGAGTTTCCGTTTATTGCATTGCTTGTATCGGGCGGTCATACCATGATGGTTAAAGTAGCGGGTATTGGACAATACGAAGTATTAGGTGAGTCAGTTGATGATGCCGCAGGCGAAGCCTTTGATAAAACGGCTAAGTTACTTGGTCTTGACTACCCTGGAGGTCCGCGATTAGCTAAAATGGCCGAACAAGGCGTTGCGAAGCGTTTTATTTTTCCTCGCCCGATGACCGACAAACCAGGTCTTGATTTTAGTTTTAGTGGTTTAAAAACTGCTGCATCAATCACTATTCGTGAAAATGACGACGACGATCAAACTAAAGCTGATATAGCGCATGCATTTCAAACAGCGGTTATTGATACGCTGGTTATTAAGTGCAAGCGAGCGCTTAAACAAACAGGTATTAAGCGTTTAGTAATCGCCGGTGGTGTGAGTGCAAATACACAGCTTCGACTGCAGCTTGAACGCGTAATGAAGGGTATGAAAGGCGAAGTGTTTTATCCGCGTACTGAATTTTGTACCGACAATGGTGCAATGATTGCTTATGCCGGAATGCAACGTTTAAAAGCAGGGCAATTTGCCACGCTTGATATGAAAACAAAACCTCGTTGGCCTATAGATAGCCTTGAGCCGATTTAATGACTCATATTTTAGATATTTTTGTTTTCATCGGTGGGTGCTTTTTTAGCACCCACTTTTGGTTCTTCCCCACTAAATAATCGAATAATATTAGTACGGTGACGAAATATAATTAACAGCGTGATAAAAGTAACGGGAAGAGTATAAAGTGGCTTTATTAGCCATGTATACAAGGGCGCTAGAGATACAGCAACAAGCGCCGCCAGTGATGAATAGCGTGTTATTGCCACTATAACTAACCAAGTACACACAAGTAAACCTGCCAATGATAAGCCAATAGGTAATAATGAGCCAAATGCCGTTGCTACGGCTTTACCGCCTTTGAAGCTAAAAAACAGTGGGTACATATGGCCTAAACAAGCAGCTACTGCGACTAAACCAAGCTCTAAAGGTTCAACTTCTAAAAAATAAGCCCCCCATACCGGAATAGTGCCTTTTAAAATATCAAACACTAGAACCAAGCAAGCCGGAAATGCTCCGCCTAATCTATAAACATTTGTAGCTCCTGGGTTATTAGAACCACTATTACGAGGGTCTGGGAGTTTGAACAACCGCGACACTAAAATAGCCGACGAAATCGACCCAAGTAAATAAGCTAAAACAAACATTATAGTGGCTAACACGCGCTTCCTTATTTTTTAATTGCTATACCAATTGATAGTGCTTTTAGGCTATTATTGACAGCAAAATTTATCGTAAAAATTATTAACAGGCTATTTAATAGCTAGTTTAGTTATTTTGCTATTGTAGAAGTTATTTTTACATATTTAAACACTGGCTAAACCATATACAGTATTAATTTTATTGATGCTTAGTATAGTTGCTTAGTAGTTTGTTGTTATTTGGAGTATCAATGGATAAGGTTTTTATATCTCAATTGCACGTCGACACTATTATTGGAGTGTACGACTTTGAAAAAGAAAGTAAACAGAGCCTTTATTTTGATATTGAAATGCTAAGCGATATTAAGCCTGCAGCTGAAAATGACGATATTAATTTAGCACTGGATTACTCAAAAGTAAGTGAGCGAGTTATTAAGCACTGCACTTTAAAACCTGTAGAGTTGCTAGAAACTTTAGTTGAACAATTAGCGCATATTATTTTAAGCGAGTTTAATACTCCACAAGTTACTATAAGAGTAAGTAAACCAGCAGCAGTAGCACAAGCGCAAACTGTAGGTGTTGAAATTACACGTGTTAAGGCAACTGACTAAATGGCTCAAATTTATATCAGCCTAGGGTCAAATATAAATAAAGCGCATTATATACAATGTGCATTAATTGCACTTAAGCAGCACTTTGAACATATTGTACACTCGTCTGTTTTTGAAAGTGAAGCAGTAGGGTTTGCTGGCAATAATTTTTATAATTCAGTCGTTGGCGCTACAACTGATATGTCGCTTGTTGATGTATGCGCTTTATTAAAACAAATAGAGCGTGATAATGGACGCACAGCGAACGATAAAAAGTTTAGTCCACGAACGCTCGATTTAGATTTACTGTTTTATGATGATGTAATTTGCGACTCCCCAGCGCAATTACCACGAGATGAAATAACTAAAAACGCATTTGTATTACAACCTCTTAGCGAGGTTGCCCCAGATTTCTATCATCCTGTAGCTAAACAAACGATTGCGCAGTTATGGAATGAATATAATAACCCTCAACAAAAGCTATGGAAGGTGGAGTTTTCTAACCCATGAGTATCATCGAAATAATTATTTTAGCCCTCATACAGGGATTTACTGAGTTTTTACCAATTTCTAGTTCTGCGCACTTAATTCTCCCATCGCAAATTTTAGGCTGGGAAGATCAAGGGCTTGCGTTTGACGTGGCAGTCCATGTTGGTACTTTAATTGCTGTTGTTATTTATTTTCGCAAAGAGGTCGTCGACATACTCAGTGCGTGGTTTAAATCCTTTGGAGCACAGGGTACTAGTGATGATAGTAAGCTAGGTTGGTGGATAATTTTAGGCACTGTGCCTGCCGCTATTTTAGGCTTACTTTTAAAAGACTTTATAGAGTTGTACCTACGAAGCGCTTGGGTAATTGCTACTACCACAATTGTGTTTGGTTTATTGCTTTGGTACGCGGATGCAAAAGGTAAGCAAATTAAAACTATTTATCAGCTTAATTGGAAAACAGCACTTATTATTGGTTTTGCACAAGCTGTTGCAATGATCCCGGGAACTTCTCGCTCAGGTATCACGATGACTGCTGGTTTAATGCTTGGAATGAATAAGCAAAGCGCAGCGCGTTTTTCGTTCTTACTGGCAATTCCAATTATTTCTATGATGGGGCTTTATTATACTGCAGAGCTTGCTTTGGGTGACCATGTGGTTGATTGGAATACATTATTACTAGGTGTGGTGCTATCGTTCTTATCGGCTTATGCATGTATATTTATGTTTTTAAAAGTAATAGAGCGAATGGGCATGTTGCCATTTGTGATATATCGTTTATTGCTCGGTGTAGGTTTAATAGTATTTTTAATGATGTAGCAAATAATGACTAATAAAAAAGCCTTCTAATTAAGAAGGCTTTTTTATTATCAAGTGGTCATTTTGGCACGAGTGAAGTGCTTACTCGCAATGGTAACTAAGCACGAATTTTGGCATTATAGCGCCATTAAACTTTGCATAGCTGTAAAGTGAGCATACGATTTAAGGAAAGTATATGCATATACATATTTTGGGCATTTGTGGCACGTTTATGGGTGGCATTGCAGCCATTGCTAAGTCATTAGGTCATAAAGTAACGGGTTCTGATCAGAACGTATACCCACCAATGAGTACGCAACTTGAAGAGCTTGGCATTGAACTAACTCAAGGCTATGCGGTATCTCAGTTAGAGCCAAGGCCAGATATGGTCGTTATTGGTAATGCAATGAGCCGGGGTAACCCATGTGTTGAATATGTGCTTGATAAAGGCCTGCCTTATACTTCAGGCCCTGAGTGGCTTAAGCATAACTTACTGCAAGATTCTTGGGTGCTTGCGGTTGCTGGTACGCATGGTAAAACAACCACAGCAAGTATGCTTGCGTGGGTGTTAGAGTACGCAGGTTTAAAACCAGGGTTTTTAATTGGCGGCATAGTCCAAAATTTTGGTGTATCGGCCAAAGTCGGCGAAACGCCATTTTTTGTTATTGAAGCCGATGAATACGACACTGCTTTTTTTGATAAGCGCAGTAAGTTTGTACACTACCTTCCGCGTACGCTTATTTTAAACAATCTTGAATTCGATCACGCTGATATTTTCGAAGATTTAAACGCAATAAAAAAACAATTTCATCACTTAATGCGTACATTACCTCAAAGCGGCAAGGTAATTTGGCCTAAGCAAGACGTAGCGCTTAATGACGTAATAGCACAAGGGCTTTGGAGCGAAAGCGAAACGCTAGGCGATGATTGGAGCTATGAATTAATAAAAGCCGATGGTAGTGAGTTTAATGTACTTTTAAATAACGAAAAGCAGGGCACTGTTTGCTGGCAAGCAATAGGCGAACATAACGTTAAAAATGCAATTATGACTATCGCAGCAGCGCGCCATGTGGGTATAGCTGTTGATCATAGTATTGATGCCTTAAGTGAGTTTATTAGCCCTAAGAGGCGTATGGAGCTAAAGGCTGATATAAATAATATTAAGGTGTATGACGATTTTGCGCATCACCCAACAGCAATTAAAACTACGCTTGCAGGACTGCGCGCGAAAGTAGGCGATGAAAAAATTATCGCTATTTTAGAGCCGCGCTCAAACACCATGAAAATGGGTGTGCATCAATATACATTATTAGATTCACTGCGTGATGCTGATGACGTACTACTTTTTGAACCAGAGAATCTAAATTGGTCGCTAAAAGAGCAAGCAGATAAAGCGGGTATGCAGTGCTTTAGCAGCACACAAACAATTATTGATACGGTGCTTGAAAATATTGAGCCTAATCAACATATTTTAATTATGAGCAATGGTGGTTTTAATGGCCTTCATCAACACCTTGTTGATGGTTTAGCTGATAAATACAGCGGAGAATAGTGTGCAATTTAAAGATAGAATTACGCTCGCTTTTAGCGGTGCATCAGGTGCACCTTATGGTTTAAGGTTGCTTGAAGTATTGCTTGAGCAGCAATTTCAAGTTTACGTACTTATCTCAAGTGCAGCACGAGTGGTGCTTGATACAGAATCAAATATTAAGCTCTCTGGTAACGAAGATAAAGCCACTGAGCAGTTAAGTACGCTGTTTAATGCTAAATCTGAGCAGTTAAAAGTATACGGTAAAGATAACTGGTTTAGCCCTGTGGCTTCGGGCTCTGCTGCACCTAAAAAAATGGTGGTATGTCCATGCAGTGCTGGGTCGGTTTCTGCAATTGCAGTAGGGGCGTCAGATAACTTATTAGAGCGCGCCGCTGATGTCGTTATTAAAGAACGCGGACAGTTAATTTTAGTGCCGCGCGAAACACCATTTAACGAAATTCATTTAGAAAACATGCTTAAGTTATCTCGTTTAGGTGTGACCATAATGCCAGCAGCGCCTGGTTTTTATCATAAGCCACAAAGTATTGAAGACTTAGTTGATTTTATGGTGGCAAGAATTTTAGATCATTTAAACATTGAACATAACCTAACAAAACGTTGGGGTTATGGTGAGGGTAAGTAATGAATAAGCAAAATATTGCTTTAAATATAGAAGGCCTTACCAAGGTTTACAAAAATGGTGTTGAGGCTATTAAAGGCGTTGATTTACAAGTTAAAGAGGGCGACTTTTTCGCTTTACTTGGTCCAAACGGAGCAGGTAAATCAACCACTATTGGTGTTATTTCGTCACTTGTTAATAAAACAAAAGGCAAGGTAGAAGTATTTGGTTGTAATATTGATACTGATTTAGAAGCTGCAAAAGCGCATTTAGGCTTAGTGCCGCAAGAGTTTAACTTTAGTCAGTTTGAAACACTTAGCCAAATACTTGTTAACCAAGCCGGTTATTATGGTGTGCCACGTGGCGAAGCCCACAAACGTGCTGATAAGTACTTAGCGCAGCTTGGCTTACTTGAGAAAAAAGACAAACAAGCACGTACGCTTTCAGGCGGTATGAAACGCCGATTAATGATTGCGCGTGCCCTTATGCACGAACCTAAGTTGCTTATACTTGATGAGCCAACAGCGGGGGTAGACATAGAACTTCGTCGTTCAATGTGGGATTTTTTACGCCAAATAAATGAGCAAGGCGTTACTATTATTTTAACTACACACTACCTTGAAGAAGCAGAGTTACTGTGTAAAAACATCGCCATAATCGATAATGGCCGAATTGTTGAAAACACTACTATTAAAGCATTGCTTGCAAAACTTGATAAAGAAACCTTTATTTTAGACTTAAAAGTGCCAGCAAGCCCTGTCACGCTTGAAGGTTATAAGTTTACGATGACGGACGATCATACTGTTGAAGTGGAAGTCGCTAAATCTCAAGGGCTAAATGCTGTATTTAGTGCATTAACAGCTCAAGGTAATACTGTGTTGAGTATGCGAAATAAAGCAAACAGATTAGAAGAGTTATTTGTAGGATTACTAGAGCAAGGGCGGGGCGAATAAATGTTTAAATATGGTGTAGCCTTAAAGAGTTTATGGATTAAAGAGTGTATCCGTTTTTTACGTATTTGGGTGCAAACTTTAGTACCGCCAGCAATTACGATGAGCTTATATTTTGTTATTTTTGGTAACTTAATTGGTTCACGTATTGGTGATATGGGCGGCTTTAGTTATATGGAGTTTATTGTACCTGGCCTTATAATGATGTCGGTTATTACTAATTCCTATTCCAACGTAGCCTCTAGTTTTTACTCAACAAAGTTTCAAAAAAGTATTGAAGAGCTTTTAGTTGCACCTGTACCTAACTACATCATTGTTCTAGGTTATATGGGTGGCGGTATGACACGCGGTATTATGGTGGGCTTTATAGTGACCTGTGTGTCGTTATTATTTGTTGATATCCAAATTCATAATATTTTTGTAATTATGGCGACGGTTATTTTAACCTCAGCTGTGTTTGCTTTAGGTGGTTTAATTAATGCAATTTACGCAAATAGTTTTGACGATATAAGCATTATCCCCACCTTTATACTAACGCCATTAACTTACTTAGGCGGTGTATTTTATTCAATTACGTTGCTGCCTGAGTTTTGGCAGAATGTATCACAAATCAACCCTATAATTTATATGGTTAACGCATTTCGTTATGGCTTTTTAGGTGTGTCGGATGTTGATTTGAGCGTGGCTCTTGGGGTTATTTTAGTATTTATAACAGCGTTATTTACATTGGCGCTTACATTGATCAAAAAAGGTGTGGGGCTAAGACACTAATGAGTGATGCAAATTCACGTAGTATTGTATCTAATCAAGCGGGCATTCACGAGAAGCTTGATGAAATAGTAAATAAGCACTTAGATGCTGAATTTAAAAAGCCAATTGCAGCTCATACCCAAGCCGCATTTGACGAGGTTAATGCCAAAGTACAAGCCTTTAGTGGTCCGCTTATTTTAGACTCGTGTTGTGGCGTAGGTGAAAGCTCAGCTAACTTAGCTAAGCGCCATCCTGATGCACTTGTAATCGGTATTGATAAATCGTCGCACCGCTTAGATAAGCACGATGTTGAATATAAGCAAACCGACAGTGGTCAGTACATCTTAGTGCAAGCAGACTTAAATGACTTTTGGCGTTTAGCGGTTGCTGCTAATTGGCAACCTACGCACCATTATTTGTTGTATCCAAACCCGTGGCCTAAATCTAAGCATATTCGTAGGCGCTGGCATGGCGCAGCTATTTTTCCATTTATCGTTAAGTTAGGTGGAAAATTAGAAGTGCGCAGCAATTGGGATATTTACGTTAAGGAGTTTGCTCGGGCGCTTGAATTAACAGGCAACCCTTGCGATGTAACACTTTATGAGTCAAACGATGCAATTACGCCTTTTGAGCGTAAATACTGGGCCAGTGGCCAGCAAAGCCACCGACTCGTTATAAACTTACCTTGCTAAAGTAAATTAAAGTGCTAATTCCTCTGTAACCGTATTAACATGTGGCACTGGGTGGGCAAAATAGTTGCCTTGCATTAGTGTCACATTCGCCTTTTTAAGTGCGGTTACTATGGTTGCATTTTCTACGGATTCTGCCATTAATTGTAAACCAAGTTGATTAGCAAAACTGGCTATATGTTCAATAAACAAGTAGATGTCTTTGTCATTCACTATTTGCTTTATTAGTGCGCCATCGAGCTTAATACCATCTACTTCAAGCTTAAGTACGTTTGATATATTTGAATAACCACTACCAAAGTCATCAATAATAACCTTAACGCCTTTCGTTTTAACCATTCCAATAAATGCTTTTACCTCAGAAAAGTTAGCAATAGCTTGGGTTTCTAAAAGCTCTAGTGTGATATTACCAGGATGCGGATAACGCTTAAGTTCGTCCGCAATAAACTCACTTAAATTAGGGTCGAGCATATCTTGTGCAGTTATATTTAAACTCCAGCAAATATCTGTTTTTCTAAAGCGACTAACACATTGTGAAAATATAGTACGGGTCAGTATGCCGTCCATTCTTGAGCGAGTAACAACATTTAAAAATGCATCAGGTTTTAATACTTCACCTTGCGCTGTTACCATTCGAGCTAAACATTCGTATTGAACAACTTTATTGGTATTAGTATCAATAATAGGTTGAAAGTAAGGCACTATACGGTTGTTATCAAACGCTTCACGCACCTCTTTAGCCATTTCAACATTGTATTGATATTGCGTTTTTACATCGTGTAGCGCTTTTGAGTAGTTAACTACGCTATGTCTGCCTTGTTTTGCTTGCAGCGCCGCTATATGAGCGTTTTCAAGTAGTAGCGATTTATTACCACTGGCAATACCTGCACATAGGGTTATATAAATAAAAGGATCAGTTAACACTGGGGTATTAAAGTTATATGTTTTTACGAGCTCGGTAAATTCGTCATTACTCATTTCTTTTGGCGCGAGTAATACTATTTTATTGGTTGCTAGCCTGTATATATGGCAATGCGCAGAGCTTCTGAGCTTAAAGTGAATAAGTAAGTTTTTCATTACTTTATCACCCACTTCAGTGCCGTAGAAACTGTTTATATCTTCTATTTCGTTAACCCAAATAACGGCTAACTGCATGTGATGTGCATTACTTTTTTTAATAAAGTACTCAAGAGCAATATGATTTGAAAAACCAGTACTAGAGTCAGTTGCTAAAGAGCGCTTTAGTAAATAAATATATATAGCGGCAACAAGTATCGCGATAAAAAAGAAGAAGCTAGCCATTGCAGCAGCTTTCGACACACTTTCTTTAAGTTGTTCGTTTAAATTGTAAATAGTTATATCGGCACCCATTAAATAGGTATTGCCGTTAATAGGGTCAACGTAAGGAATAAAAATAGTTTTAAAGTGGCCCCACTGATCGCTCGATATTTCAAATACAGGTTCTGTTGAATAAAAAGCACTTATATTGGCATCGGTAGCTTCAGGGTAAAGATCTAAAAATTGAGTTACTTTGCCATTATTCTGATCGTCTTGCGTGTAGCTTGATGAGCTAAAAAGAACCTTTCCGTCTTTTAAAATCATTGAATACACATAAGCAATATCAAGTGCTTGAGCGAACTCAGAGAGCTGTTTACTCTTATTTTGATAGTAAGAAAAACTTATGTTGTCGCCTTGATTAACCGCACTTAGGTAATTTTCACCTAAGATATGTTTAACGCTGGTGGCTGCATTAAGTAAGCGATTATCAACCGACTGCATTATTTCAGCACGCGTAGTTTGGTAAGTGTAGTAAACGTAGGTAAGCAAGCTTATTAAAAACAAGCTAAAGCCTGCCACTATCCAACTAACTTTGACTCTTCCTTCTGGCATATGTGTCCCTTTTTTGTTATCAAATTTATTATACCCAAAATAAGTAAATGCCCAATAAATAATTAGGTTTAGTCAAATTTTAATTAAATTATCATTTTTTTGTCATCGCTTTGATTGCTTTTATAGGTTTAAACGAGACATTTTAGTTATATTGCAGTAAAGTTAGCGCAATTTTTAAAGAAACACGATTGCTCTAAATGTCCTAAAAAATAGGCGTTTTTGATGGGTAAGCGCGTGTTTTAGCTACACACACTAGGTATTGAGATGGATCAAAAGCGTTGTGCCGTCGCCTCTAAAGAAAGCCTTAAGCGTATATTTACTGTACCTGAAGCGCCAGACTCAACTTTAAGCAAAATCGAGCTTGAAATTTCGAGTAATTTAGCAGGTTTTCTAAACGAAAATATAGCGGCAATTGAAAAACCATTACATGAAATCGAAAAAGATTTTCAGTCGGCAGTGATCCCAGAGGATCCAACGTTTGTATCTGCTTATGCTCAAGACATAATGGAGCAACTTGTTGCGCATTCTGTGCATACAGCTGCGCCTAGCTTTATTGGTCATATGACCTCTGCCTTGCCGCATTTTTTATTACCGCTATCAAAATTGATGGTAGGGCTAAATCAAAATCTAGTAAAAATAGAAACGTCTAAAGCGTTTACGCCTCTTGAGCGTCAAGTGCTTGGAATGATGCATCATTTAGCTTATGGGCAAGAAGATTCGTTTTATTCTAAATGGATGCACAGTGCTAAAACCTCATTAGGTGCATTTTGCTCAGGTGGAACGGTTGCTAATATTACTGCGCTTTGGATTGCGCGAAACCGCTTATTAAAACCCGATGGTGATTTTAGAGGTATTGGCGCACAAGGCCTAATTGCCGGTATGCTGCATTACGGCTATAAAGGTTTAGCAGTATTAATATCAGAACGCGGACATTACTCATTAGGTAAATCAGTTGATTTACTCGGTATTGGTCGCGATAACTTAATTGGTATTAAAACCTGCGAAAATAATAAAGTTGATGTAGGAGCTATGCGCGAAAAAGCACGTGAGCTTGAATCGCAAGGCATTAAAGTAATGGCGATTATTGGTGTGGCGGGTACAACCGAAACCGGTAATATTGACCCACTTGATGAAATGGCCGACTTAGCACAAGACATTAACTGCCATTTTCATGTAGATGCTGCATGGGGAGGAGCGACCCTTTTATCGAACACGCATCGCCCTTTACTAAAAGGGATTGAGCGAGCAGATTCAATTACCATCGATGCACATAAACAAATGTATGTACCAATGGGAGCGGGCTTAGTTTTATTTAAAGATCCCGCGGCCACAGATGCAATAGAGCATCACGCTGAGTACATATTACGTAAAGGTTCAAAAGACTTAGGTAGCCACACGCTTGAAGGCAGCCGACCTGGTATGGCAATGTTAGTACATGCTTGCTTACGTGTTATTGGTCGTAAAGGTTACGAAATGCTGATTGATCGAAGCATCAAAAAAGCACATTACTTTGCTGACTTAATCAAAGCTGATGAAGACTTTGAGCTTATCTCAGAACCTGAGTTGTGCCTATTAACGTATCGTTATGTACCTAAGCAAATTAAACAAGCAATAGCCGATGCAGATGCTGCAACTCGGTTAGATATTTTTGCTTCACTGAACCGTTTTACTGCCAGTATGCAAAAGCGTCAACGAGAGTCTGGTCGCTCATTTGTATCACGTACTCGTTTAACGCCTTCTAAATACGACAATCAACCTACCGTTGTATTTAGAGTGGTACTTGCAAACCCGCTTACCTCAGGCGCTATTTTAAAAGAGATATTGGCTGAGCAAAAAGAGTTGGCTGCAACAGATCCGGTATTCAAAAAATACTTAAGAAAGTACATGTAAACTAAATACAAAAAAAGGGTCACTTTGAAGTGACCCTTTTTGATATTAGAATAGTTGATTAATTACTAATGCAGAATACGTGCTCTAATTGTACCCTCAACAGCGCTTAGTTCTTTAAGTGCTACTTCAGATTGATCTGTATCTACATCAATAACTACATAACCAATAGATGCGTCTGTTTGTAGGTATTGCGCAGCAATATTAATACCGTGCTGTGCAAACGCTTGGTTAATTTGCGTTAGTACACCAGGGCGGTTGTGGTGTACGTGTAATAAACGGCTACGATTAGCAAGCTCAGGCAGCGATACTTCAGGGAAGTTAACCGCAGTAATAGTTGAGCCATTATCTGAGTATTTAGCCAGTTTACCCGCTACTTCAATACCAATGTTTTCTTGTGCTTCTTGTGTAGAACCACCAATGTGCGGCGTTAAAATAACATTGTCGAATTGGCGCAGTGGCGATACAAATTCTTCATCGTTAGATTTTGGCTCAGTAGGGAACACATCGATTGCTGCACCACTTAGTTTTTTCTCTGTAAGCGCTTCTGCAAGAGCATCAATATCAACCACAGTTCCGCGTGAGGCATTGATCAAAATAGACCCCTGCTTCATAACAGCAAGTTCTGCGCTACCAATAAGGTTTTTAGTTTGCGGTGTTTCTGGTACATGTAAGCTAATAATATCAGAGCGTTGTAACAGCTGAGTTAGGTTATGAACTTGTGTTGCATTACCAAGAGATAGCTTATCTTCGATATCGTAATATTCAACGTTCATACCGATATTTTCAGCCATAATACCTAGCTGAGTACCAATGTGACCGTAGCCAATAATACCCAAAGTTTTACCACGTGCTTCAAACGAACCATTTGCTGTTTTTAACCAGCCACCACGATGAGCCGCTGCATTACGCTCTGGAATACCGCGTAATAAAAGTAGAATTTCACCAAGTACAAGTTCAGCAACTGAACGAGTATTAGAAAACGGTGCGTTGAACACAGCAATACCGCGTTCGCGTGCTGCATCTAAATCAACTTGGTTTGTACCAATACAAAAACACCCAACAGCAACTAGTTTGTCAGCTGAGTCTAATACGGCTTGGTTAATATGAGTACGAGAACGAAGTCCTACAAAGTGAACATCTTTAATGCGCTCTTTAAGCTCGTCCTCAGGTAAGGATGTTTTAACGTAATCGATATTGCTGTAACCGTTACGTTTTAGCGTTTCAACAGCGCTTTGGTGAACACCTTCAAGCAAGAGAATTTTAATTTTGTCTTTTGCTAACGATACCTTACTCATAACCTCATCCTATTTAATTTGTGGCCCATTTTTGGTACCGATAATCACTTTATCAGCACCTCGCATCGCAAATAGGCCGTTGGTAACTACGCCAACAATTGAATTTATTTGTGTTTCAAGTTGTTTGGCATTGGTAATTTTTAAGTTAAATACATCTAATATAACGTTACCATTATCGGTAACTACGCCTTGGCGATAAACAGGGTCTCCACCAAGTTTTAATAATTCTCGTGCAACGTAGCTGCGCGCCATTGGAATAACTTCTACCGGAAGCGGGAAGTCGCCCAATGTATCTACCAGTTTTGTGTCATCAACAATACACACAAACTGTTTTGCAACTGCCGCTACTATTTTTTCACGTGTTAGCGCTGCGCCGCCGCCTTTAATCATTTCGTTTTGAGCGTTTATTTCGTCTGCGCCGTCAACGTATACATCTAAAGTAGCAACGTTATTAAGCTCAAATACTTCAATACCCAACGTTTGTAGGCGCGCGGTTGAGGCTTCTGAGCTTGATACAGCGCCTACAATAGTGTCCTTTACTGAGCCAAGGGCATCAATAAAGTGATTAACAGTAGAGCCTGTACCGACACCTACAATGGTGTTTTCTTTTACAAACTCGAGTGCTGCCCAAGCAGCTGCTTTTTTTAATTCGTCTTGTGTCATTGCTTTGTGCTCATGTATGTCAGAAATATGCGGTTAGTAACCAAAATTAAATGTTACCAACAGTATGTTTTATCTGGGGTGATAATGGTTTTAAGAGGTACGTCCCATGACTCGATTGGTAGAGCATCAACTTTTTGGCATTCATGTGCAAGGCCAATTAGTTGTGGTTTTTGCCAATTTTGTTCGTGTAAACGCGCCAATGTCCGGTCGTAAAACCCACCTCCCATTCCTAGGCGATTACCTTGTTTATCAAATGCCACTAATGGCATAAGGAGGTAATCAAGCGCTGGTAATGGGCATATTTGAGAGCAGTTCAGCTTAGGCTCCAAGATACCATAGCGATTTGCCCTCATGGGTGAGTTTTTCTCATAGCGCTGAAATAGTAAATTAGCGCCATTGAATGGGTGTATTATAGGTAGATAAACAGCATGGTGTAAGTTCCATAATTCTTTAATTAACAATGAAGTGTCTAGTTCTCCGTCGTTACTTAAATAAATGGCAATATGCTTTGAATTCGTTGTGTTTTCGCTTTTTAAGTGTTGAATAAAATTCATTTTTAGCGATTGCGCAGCAATTATTTGCTGATTATTTGACAAGTTGTTACGGGTGTTACGAATTTCAGCTCTTATTTGTGCGCGTTTATTGCTCATTAAACTAATTAGCCATTTTTAAAAAGAGAATAAATCGGGAAAAATTAAAAAAACAGCCAGTACGACTAGCAAAATGGTGGCAGTTGCAATCAATGAATATAAAAGTAAGTTACTGCGTTTTTTAGGAGTCGCTAAATCCTCATCTAGCATTAGGTCGTCATTTTGCCATTCGTCTACACTTTCGTCTGGTGTATTTAATTGAGCTTCAGGAAGGCGTTGCTCTAACTCATCTAGCTTTTCTTCAAGGCGTATTAAGCTGCTAGTGATGTAATCAAGTGCATCAAAAATACGTTCATCACGTTGGTTGTTATTTGCAGCTGCGGGGGAGCTATTTTGAATCGCATTTGAAACAGCTTGCAGCTTACTTTTAATACCTAGGCTTGCTAATAACTTAGTCTGTTTTAACGCTTTGTCTTTATCGCTTGGCGCAAACAGCGGCTTACCTTTAAAAAAAAGAGCTACTTTTTCATCTGACGTTTTTAATTTTGCAGCTAAGTTTGCGCACGCTGTTTTTATGTCAACGTTATCGGCAAGTCCTGCAAATATAACGCGAAAGTTATCGGCCATTTAACTATCCCTAAAGCTTTTATAATGAAATGAGTATATACCTAAAGTACAAAAGAATTCGAGGTCGATTTTATAGTTATTTTGTAGACGCTCTACAAACAATATAGCGAATAAGTTTTAGATGCAAAAACGACCCTTAAAAGGGCCGTTTTTAATTTATTACAAAACTTTTGGCTTAAAGGCCAGCAGCTGCGCGAAGTGCGTCTGCTTTATCTGTACGTTCCCAAGGGAATTCGTCACGACCAAAGTGGCCGTAAGCCGCTGTAGGAAGGTAGATAGGGCGCTCTAAATCAAGCATTTGAATTAAGCCGTAAGGGCGTAGGTCAAAGTGTTCACGAATAAGCTCGATTAAACGGCTTTCTTCTAGCTTGCTTGTACCAAATGTTTCAACGCTGATAGAAGTAGGTTCTGCAACACCTATTGCGTAAGAAACTTGTAGCTCACACTTGTCAGCAAGACCAGCAGCAACAATGTTTTTAGCAACGTAACGTGCTGCATATGCTGCTGAGCGGTCAACTTTTGATGGATCTTTACCAGAGAAAGCACCACCACCGTGACGAGCCATACCACCGTATGTATCTACAATGATTTTACGACCAGTTAAACCACAATCGCCCATTGGTCCGCCAATTACAAAACGACCTGTTGGGTTAATGAAAAACTTAGTTGCGCTTGTAATAAGCTCTGCAGGAAGTACAGGCTTGATGATTGTTTCCATCACAGCTTCTACTAAATCTTTTTGTGAAATGTCTTCGCTGTGCTGAGTAGAAAGTACAACAGCATCAATACCTACTGGTTTGCCGTTTTCGTATGCAAAAGTAACTTGAGATTTTGCATCTGGACGTAACCAGTTAAGCTCGCCGCTCTTACGCACTTGCGCTTGGCGCTGTACTAAACGGTGTGAGTAAGTAATTGGAGCAGGCATTAGTACTTCTGTTTCGTTACATGCGTAACCAAACATTAAGCCTTGATCGCCCGCGCCTTGCTCTTCTGGGCTAGTACGGTCAACACCTTGGTTAATGTCTGGAGACTGTTTACCAATAGTGTTTAAAATTGCACATGAATCGGCATCAAAGCCCATGTCTGAATTTGTGTAGCCAATGTCACGAATTGTTTTACGTGTAATTTCTTCGATATCAACCCATGCGCTAGTAGTGATTTCACCACCAACCATAACCATACCGGTTTTAACGTAAGTTTCACACGCTACGCGAGCCTGAGAGTCTTGCTCTAGGATTGCATCAAGTACCGCATCAGAGATTTGATCGGCGATTTTATCCGGATGACCTTCAGAAACAGATTCAGAAGTAAATAAATGTTTTGCCATTGTATTTCTGCTCACAAATATTGCGCTTCACAAATGTCGGTATTAGCGCTAAAAAATTAAGGGGCGTATTTTATCGAAAACAAAACGCATTGCATAGTTTTTTTACGCCTAGACGTCTAAATAAAATTACGAATGTCGTTCTAGTCTCAAAAAAAATTCATAATGCTGCCTTTTCTGGGGTTTTTAATTGCACACCGCCCCCACAATAAGTAAGAATGGATGTATAACAGTATCCAAGTTATTTGGTTACATAAACAAACACATAAATACCCGCGCAAATACACATATAAGGTAGGAGAATTCATGCCATCTCGCAAAGAACTTGCAAATGCTATTCGCGTCTTGTCAATGGACGCAGTACAAAAGGCCAAATCTGGCCACCCTGGAGCCCCTATGGGCATGGCTGATATCGCAGAAGTATTATGGCGCGATTATCTAAAACATAACCCAACGAATCCAGAGTGGGCTGACCGTGACAGATTTATTCTTTCAAACGGCCACGGTTCAATGCTTATCTATTCTCTATTGCACCTAAGTGGTTACGACTTACCACTAGACGAAATTAAAAACTTCCGTCAAATGCATTCTAAAACACCAGGTCATCCAGAATACGGCTATGCACCAGGAATCGAAACTACTACGGGTCCATTAGGTCAAGGGATCACAAATGCCGTAGGTATGGCAATTGCCGAAAAAGCACTTGCTGCGCAGTTTAACCGTGAAGGCCACGATATTGTTGATCACTTTACCTATGCATTTATGGGCGATGGCTGCCTTATGGAAGGTATTTCTCATGAAGCGGGTTCACTTGCAGGCACATTAGGTCTGGGTAAACTTGTTGCATTTTGGGATGACAACGGCATTTCAATAGATGGTGAAGTAGAAGGTTGGTTTACCGATGATACGCCAGCTCGCTTTAAAGCATACGGTTGGCATGTAATTAGTGGTGTTGATGGCCACGATAGCGATGCTATAAGTGCTGCAATCGCAGAAGCTAAAAGCATTACCGATAAGCCATCACTAATTTGTTGTAAGACAATTATTGGTTACGGCTCACCTAATAAATCTGGTAGCCACGATTGTCACGGTGCACCACTAGGTGATGACGAAATTAAAGCGTCTCGCGAATTCTTAGGTTGGACTGGCGATGCGTTCGAAATTCCTGACGATATTTACGCACAATGGGATAGCAAAGAAAAAGGTCAACAGCTTGAATCAAGCTGGGACGAAAAATTTGCAGCATACGCAAAAGCATACCCAGAGCTAGCGTCAGAATACAAGCGTCGTATTAACAATGAACTTCCTGGCGATTGGGCTGAAAAATCTCAAGCGTACATTGAGCAACTTCAAGCAAACCCTGCAAACCCAGCGTCTCGTAAAGCATCGCAAAATGCATTAAACGCATTTGGTCCGTTATTACCAGAATTCATGGGTGGCTCAGCCGATTTAGCAGGCTCAAACTTAACAATTTGGGATGGCTCTAAAGGTTTAACGCACGACGACGCAAGCGGTAACTACATTTACTACGGTGTACGTGAGTTTGGTATGTCGGCAATTATGAATGGTATTGCCCTTCATAAAGGTTTTATTCCTTACGGTGCTACGTTCTTAATGTTTGTTGAATATGCAAAAAATGCCGTACGTATGGCTGCATTAATGAAGCAACCAAGCATTTTTGTATACACGCACGATTCAATCGGCCTAGGTGAAGATGGTCCAACTCACCAACCAGTAGAGCAAATTGCAAGCATGCGTTTAACGCCTAACTTATACAACTGGCGCCCATGTGACCAAGTTGAGTCGGCAATTGCATGGCAACAAGCTATTGAGCGTAAAGACGGTCCTACATCGTTAATCTTTACTCGCCAAGGTCTTGAGCAACAAGCCCGTGACGCAAAGCAATTAGCAGATGTTAAGAAGGGTGGTTACATCCTTAGCTGTGACGGCAACCCAGAGATTATCTTTATTGCAACAGGTTCTGAAGTGCAACTAGCACAAGATTCAGCAAGCGAACTACGCAGCCAAGGTAAAAAGGTACGTGTTGTATCTATGCCATGTACTGATGCCTTTGAAGATCAAAGCGCAGCATACAAAGAAAGCGTATTACCGGCATCTGTTTCACGCCGCGTAGCAGTAGAAGCAGGTATTGCTGACTACTGGTACAAGTACGTAGGCCTAAACGGCGCAGTAGTAGGTATGACTACCTTTGGTGAGTCAGCACCTGCAGGCGAGCTGTTTGAGCACTTTGGTTTTACAGTGGCAAACATTGTAAGCAAAGCAAACGAACTTTTTTAATCGCTTTGATTAAATAAAGTAAGTAATTGAAAAACCCGCACATGTTGCGGGTTTTTTTATGCCCTTACATGAAGCAACTTCACCTTTATCAACGCTGCTTTCCTTGCAAGAAAGTAAGCTATCAGGCAAGGTAGTGCGATAAAATTTATAAATAATAATCTTAAATTAATAGCAGGAGCTAAAAATGCCAAAGTTCGATAACGTAAGTGTAGTAAAAAAAGCCAATGTATATTTTGACGGAAAAGTGTCAAGCCGTACCGTTATTTTAGGTGATGGCGAAGCGAAAACGTTAGGCTTTATGCAACCAGGTGAGTTTGTTTTTGATACAAACCAAAAAGAATGCATGGAGCTTTTAGCTGGCCAATGGGATATTTTATTACCAGAGGCGAGTGAGTGGAAAACATTTAACGCAGGTGAATCGTTTAATGTTGATGCAAATGTAAGCTTTAAAGTAAAAGTATCTGATTTTGCTGACTACTGTTGTTCGTACACAGATTAATCAGTACAGCTAGACGTCTGAAAGCCCATGCACTATGGGCTTTGCATAAACTTTGCGCAACGCATGATTTAAATCACCAAAAACCGCAAATAAACCTCAAATATCTCTCTTTTTTCCTTGTGTTAATCTAAATAGCCCCCAATACTATTTATGAGGTAACAAATAAAAGGATACCCTATGAAAATTAATCTTTCTGGTCACCATGTTGAAGTTACTGACTCTATTAGAGAGCACATCAACGAAAAATTTTCAAAAATCGAGAGCCATTTTCCATCGCTTATTGCACTCGATATTATTTTGTCTAAAGAGCATCATAAAATCCAAGCTGAAATTAGCACTAATTACGAAGGCACGCGCATATCGGTAAAAGGGGAAAACGAAGTTATGTACCCAGCCATTGCAAGCGCAGCTAAAAAACTCGATGCGGCACTAAAACATCGAAAAGGGCAGATAAAAGCAAACCTACACGAAAAGCCTGTAAGTACAACACCTGAAATCGCACACGAGATCATCCAAGAGATGGATCTTAAATAAAATTTAGTCACAAAGTATTGTAAAAAAGAGCCGTATGGCTCTTTTTTATTGCCTGTAATTTAGGTAAGTTATGCGTTCTTGCAGTTTATTGATTATAAAAATTGATAAAAAGAACACACAACACACATATTTTGAGAAATTAATGCACAAAACAAAAGCAGTATGGAAATCTCGACTAGGTGCGCTTGGGCCTGGGATCTTAATGGCAACGGCCGCTATTGGCGGTTCTCACTTAGTTGCGTCTACACAGGCTGGAGCAATATTTGGCTGGCAACTATTTTGGCTAATACTTGTTGTTAATGTTTTGAAGTATCCATTTTTTCGTTTTGGTATGGAATACACACTTGCCACTAAAAATAGCTTAGTAGAGGGCTATAAAAGCAAAGGCCCGTTTTATTTTTACAGCTTTATTGGTTTAAACATTGTAGCCGCCGTTGTTAATACCGCCGGCGTACTACTACTTACCGCAAGCTTACTGCATTACGCCTTACCTATTGTTATTGAAGTAACCTTGCTTTGTTGGATGCTGCTGGGTGTATGTTTAGTTATATTGCTACTAGGGCATTTTAAAGCGCTCGATAACGTTGCCAAAGGTATTATGGGGCTGCTTACGCTCGCTACTTTGATTGCCCTTGCCATTGCATTTAGTAACGGTCCAATGGCACCTGCTGATTATCTGGGTCCTTCACCGTATGAACTTGCCATGCTTAGCTTTATGGTCGCTTTAATGGGCTGGATGCCAGCCCCTATCGAAATATCTGCATTAAGTTCTTTATGGCTAAAAGAAAAGCAAGCGCAGCAAACAGTAACTAAAAGCCAAGGCTTGTTCGATTTTAACGTAGGTTACTGGCTTACAGCTGGCTTAGCCTTGGTATTTTTTTGCTTAGGTGTATTGGTACAGTATGGGCAAACTAGCAGTATAGAACTCGGCGGTGTCGCGTTTGCCAAGCAGCTTATTGATATGTACGCGTTAACAATAGGCGAGTGGGCAAGACCGCTGGTATCAGCAATCGCCTTTTTATGTATGTTTGGCACCACACTCACCGTGCTTGATGGCTACGCCCGCACGCTTAACGAGTCTCATAAACTACTTGGCTTTAAGCAATCAAAACACAGCCTAAATATTTGGTTAATACTACAAGCACTTGCCGGTATGGCGGTTATTTTATTTTTTAAATCAGCCCTTGGTCCAATGCTTACGTTTGCAATGACACTTTCGTTTGTTACAACACCTGTTTTTGCATGGCTTAACTTTAGCCTTGTGCGCTCAGAGCCTGCTATAAAGCACAGCGTGCTATTACGTAGCTTAACGTGGTTAGGGCTAGTGTATTTAGTAGGCTTTGCTGTTGCGTTTGTAGTGTGGAAACTAGCAACCTAAATATAGCCACTTACTTTAGGGTTTTAATTAAAGCCCTAAAGCATTAAATTCTAGGATTAAACGAGGTATAAATGGATATTCGAGTAGGTGAGCTTTCAAACCCACACGTTATAAAGTTACTACAGGCGCATCATAACGATATGCTAAAGCACTCACCTGTTGAGAGCGTACATGCACTTGATGTGAGTAAACTCACCCAGCCCAACATAACCTTTTATAGCTTATGGATTGATAATAATTTAGCGGGTGTTGGCGCTTTAAAAGCACTAAATGCGACCGAAGGCGAAATTAAATCAATGCGCACATCAAGCAGCTATTTACGCCAAGGCATAGCGGCTAAGTTACTCACGCATATTATTGAGCAAGCGACCTTGCGAGGTTATAAAAAATTAAGTTTAGAGACCGGCACTGCTGATGCGTTCTTGCCCGCACAAAAGCTCTATACTCAGTTTGGTTTTAAAGAGTGCGAGCCGTTTGGTGATTATGAGCTAGATCCTTACAGCTTGTTTATGAGTAAAGGGCTTTAAGTTGTATGCGCTCATTATTTATAGCGAAACGAAAAGATATATTTGTCGCAAAGTATAAAAGCAATTAAAAAGTTTTTAGGGGACGGGGCAATGAGTAAACGTGATTTATTTTCAGAATTAACTACAGCGCTTGATGATGCTAAAGCGCATTCACAAGATAAGCTTACATTGCGTACTCATACAGTAAATGATATCAACGATCTTGCTATCTCACCTGATGAAATAGTGGATGTGTGAGAAACAGGTAATATGTCCGATTTGGTATTCAAAGAAGTTTACTTATATCGACAAGAAAGCCGGAGTAAGCGTATACGATATCTTGAAATACGAAGTTATAGAGCTGTGTTATAGTCCTTTAATTAGAGAAATGGGATAGAAATCGTTAGGCTTTTCCACAATAATTCATATATTGACGTGATGACTAGTGCGAACGAAAAAGAATAACTAGACCGACTCCCTTAATAGATTTGCAACTCACTGTCTAAGGAAAAACAGGTATGAATGTTCAGTATATACTCAGTATATTTAGTTGGAAGTTATAAACATGAGCATACTTGGTGTTATTGCCGTAAAAGCTGCCACTTCAAAAGTTGTTGGGAAATCTGTAGAAAAAGTATTTTCCAGTGTGAAAAAGTCTCTTAATACAGCAAAGTTGAAGTCAGCCACTAAAAAATATATTCAAAGGCTTGATAATGATGTTCGTCTGCAAACATTCCTAGATAAGCAATCTATTGAATTAGATAAATTATACGTTCCCGCTAAAATTAGGAGTTTAATTGGTTCGAGTACCTATGAGCTTGATGACTCAAGTCCATTTGTATATGAGGGGCTTCAATTATTAGTAGGTGAGGCTGGTTTAGGTAAAACTACAGCTTTGAAAAGATTGTTAAGTATTCTTGCTAATACACATGGTAAAGTTCCTTTTTTTATTTCATTAAAAGAAATGCGGACAGGGGAATTATTTTCAGATTTTTTAGTAAGGCAGTTAGAACAATGGGGCATATCACTTAGTTCTTTAGAGCTTAAAGGTTTTTTAAACTTTAAAGGTGTTACTTTATTATTAGATGGTTTTGATGAAATTAATGCCAATAATATTGATAGTGTGGCTCAGGATATTTACTCTATTTCATGTAACAATAAATGTAATTTAGTTGTTACAACTCGTCCAGATACATTGATAACGAAAATGGAGTATTCATACGAGTTTTCGATCCTTAGAATAGACAACTCTCAAAGAAAGCTGTTAATTGAAAAATATAAATTAGCTACGAAAATTGATTACGACATAAATAGAAAGTTAGAAAAAATAAGCTATCTTGACGAACTAATAGTTAATCCTCTCTTGATTGCTTTACTGTTTGTGATTTTTAAGTCTAAAAAATCTTTTCCTGAAAATGAGATAGATTTTTATGGTGGGATTTTTCTTGCGCTGTATAGAAATCACGATGATAGGAAAGGAGGCGTTAAGAGAGCTTTTAAAGCAAATCTAAGTTATTCAGATGCTGAAACTATCTTTAGAAAGTGTAGTTTCCTTTCATTTTCTAATAGAGATATAGAATTTAATAGATTCGAACTTGTTGATTATATTAGTAAATCAGTTGATAAGGGGGGCACGGTCGATCCAGAGCTTTTTTTAGAAGACCTAGTTGATGTAACAAATATAATTATGGAAACGGAATATGATACCTATAGTTATGTTCATAGAAGCATTCAAGAATTCTATGCCTACAAGTATATTTTAGACAATGGATTGCTACCGAAATTTTTTAAGGAAAACTTGAAATATGGCTTTAAAAACAGCATTTGGAACAAACAAATAATAACTTTCGCGCTCAAGGACTTTAGTTCAAGTAATATTGCTGAGAGTTATTTATGTCCGCTATATAAAATCTTATTTTTAAATATGTTAGCTGCGGATTGCAAAGAGAATACTGACATGGGGCTTGCAGTTGATAAATACTTAAAAAACTGTTTTTTGGTTGTGCAGTATGGACATATAAGACAAAAAATTAAGTTAAATGAGCTCCCAATTGATTTGCAAAGAAAAGTAATTAACTATAAAGATGCAGAGGATTACGTAACTTTCCACGATGCTGTATTTAATTACGATAAATCAAAATTTGAAAACGATAACCCAGCTATTTGTTTTTGGAACTACCAGCAAGATATCCAAAAAGCTATTATTCAGGTGCGTATTGAAATGAGTGAATTAGAGCTTCTTACTTTTACTGATCTAAATTATAGCAAAGAAGGTAAATATCGGCTTAGTCTTAGCCTGCTTGCAGAGATTTACGCTGGCAGTCTACCAACAAAAGATTATATTAAAGAATTACCTGATGTTAAAAGCCTTTGTTCTAATTTTCTAAATGATTCAGAGAGTAAGATAACTAGTTTAATCAGGAGGTTAACATGATTTTTTGAAATGTATTTATATTTTAGAGCATGTTAATAGCACACTCAATTTTATCTGTGTGCTATTGGGATAACTCTTTTTTTTATTTTCACTTTAATCTTTTGATTCAAAGTTGAAATTATAATTTATTGGTACTAACTCAACTCTTTTATCGCTTTACTTATCCCATCTAAACTCAGTGCATACATGCGATTGTTCATTAACTCTTTTATAAAGCCAATAGATTGATAGTACGGCCAGTGTTCAACGGGTTGTGGGTTGAGCCAGGCGACTTTATCAAAGTGGTTGGTGACTCGTGATAACCAGGCACTGCCGGGCTCTTCATTGTAGTGCTCTACCGAGCCGCCCGCATAAGCTATTTCGTATGGGCCCATAGTGGCATCGCCCACAAATATTACTTTATAGTCGCTGGTAAATTTATTAATCAGCGTCATGGTGTCGATTACATTTGAATGGCGCCGCGCATTGTCTTGCCAAACGTGCTCGTATAAACAGTTATGAAAGTAGTAAAACTCTAAGTGTTTAAATTCGCTGTGGGCGGCGCTAAATAACTCTTCGCAGGTATGAATGTAGTCATCCATTGAGCCGCCAATATCAAACAGCATGAGTACTTTTACTGCATTGTGGCGCTCGGGTGCCATTTTTACATCAAGCATGCCGCCTTGTTTTGCAGTAGCGCGAATAGTCTCGTTTAAATCAAGCGTGTCGCTTGCGCCCGTGCGGGCAAACTTTCGTAACTTTTTAAGGGCGAGTTTAACTGTGCGCGAACTAATTTCTCTGTCGGTGTCGAGGTTTTTGTATTCTCGTTTATCCCACACTTTTACAGCTTGGCGGTTACGATTGCCGTCTTGACCTATACGCACGCCTTCTGGGTTATAGCCGTATGCACCAAAAGGTGATGTGCCGCCAGTGCCCACCCATTTATTGCCGCCAGCGTGGCGTTTTTGTTGCTCTTCTAAACGCTCTTTTAGGGTTTTCATAAGCTCGTCGAGCCCGCCCATGGCTTTAAGTTGGGCTTTTTCTTCATCGCTTAGGTTTTTTTCAAACTCTTTACGTAGCCAATCTTCAGGTAAGTTGTGCTGTTGCTTTAAACTCTCGAGCAAATCAAGATCGGCAATACCGCTAAAGTAGTCACTAAAGGCTTTGTCGAAACGGTCAAAGTGCGTTTCGTCTTTTACCATTATGGTGCGCGCTAAATGGTAAAACGCGTCTACGTCGGCAAATATAACGCCTTTTTTTAAGGCGTTAATTAAATCGAGTAACTCACGCAGGCTTACCGGTAAGCGGTATTCACGCAGTTTGAAGAAAAACTGTACTAACATATAAGGGCCTGTTTATCTTTCGAGGTTAAATTTGCAGCAGTGTGTTTGGTATTTAGGCATTATTCCCCATAAATAGGCGATAACACAGCATAAATACCAAACACGCGCTGCCTGAAGGTTCGTTCTAGGGACGATTAACTCTTTGTTGCTCGGCTTTTACTTAGCCCACTAGGTTACAAACCTCGCGCCACGATTAAATCGTCCCTAGTTAGAACAAATTTTAATCCTGAAAGGTCAACAGGCCCTAGCGACGGCTCATAAACGCAAGTTTTTCGATTAGGCTTATGTCTTGCTCATTTTTAAGCAGTGCGCCAAACATGGGCATTAATCCGCCTTTTTTAGCTTTGTCGTGCAGTGTTTTAGCGTCTATGTCTTCTGCCATAAGTAGTTTAAGCCAATCAAGCAATTCGCTGGTGGAGGGCTTCTTTTTAAGGCCGTTAGCTTCGCGTAGATTAAAAAACACTTCGAGTGCTTGGCGTACTAAATCTTGTTTAACGTTAGGGTAGTGCACGTCAATAATTTGCTGCATTTCGTCACTGCTAGGAAAATCAATGTAATGAAAAAAGCAGCGGCGTAAAAATGCGTCCGGTAATTCCTTTTCATTATTGGAAGTGATGATCACAATTGGGCGCTCTTTTGCGACAATACGCTCATTAGTTTCATAAACATGAAACTCCATTTTATCGAGCTCAAGCAGTAAGTCGTTTGGGAACTCTATGTCGGCTTTGTCTATTTCATCAATTAATAGTACAGGGCGTTTACCGTTAAGCTCTGCATACGTAAATGCCTGCCACAGCTTACCTTTAACAATGTAGTTACTAATATTATGTACGCGCTCGTCACCTAATTGGCTGTCGCGCAGGCGCGAAACCGCATCGTACTCGTACAAGCCTTGCTGCGCTTTGGTGGTCGATTTTATATGCCACTGAATAAGCGTGGTGTCTAAACTTTTAGCAAGTTCTTCAGCCAGCATAGTTTTACCAGTGCCGGGTTCGCCTTTAATTAAAAGTGGTTTTTCGAGCATAATGGCAGCATTTACAGCTTGTTTAAGCGAGCTGCTAGCTATGTAATTATCGGTTGAATTAAATTGCACGAGTTAGCCTCTATCTGGTCAGAGCAGTATTGAATGTATTCATGATGCCATAGTTAATCTATTTCACCAATATAGGCAAAACGCGGTATGGTGTTGCCGCCTTTTTCTATAGTTTCGTTAAACATACTAAGTGGACGTGCCCAAATACCAAATTCACCGTAAAGAGCCTGATAAATAACAAGCTGTTCCTCGGTTTCGCTATGGGTGGCAACATGAATAACTTTATATTGCGGGCCTTTGTAGTGTTGGTATATGCCTGGTTTTAGGGAAAGTGGTTTTATTGCTGTAGTCATGTTTTGATCTCTTGTATAATTTGGCTTTGCACTTTTAATGTTAACTAATTTGCCAATACTATGAACTATATTTCTTTAGATGATTACAAAAAGGCGTGGGTTTTTCGCCACAAAGATTTACCTGTATCTGATGAAGACGCAGCAAAAATAAAGCCTATGAGCGACGAGCGCGCAGCCGTACTTTGGACAACCATGGTGAGCCGTGAGTTTGATCACCCTGATTTTTTTGAAGACACCGATTGGTGTGGTCAAGAAAAAAGCTTTAGCCAAGAAGTAGATTGGCAAGATGCGTGGGAAAATGGCGATGCGTTACCACCAGAAGCAATCTTAACGTTTTTAGATTGGGAAGCTAACACCACGGTTTATTTTTGTATGGCACGCGATAATATTATCGAAACGACGTTTGATGTATTTAAACGCAATTGGCAAAACTTTATGTTTTTAGCTGATGGCAGTTTATTGATTGGTAAAAAGCGTAATACGGTTGTGCAATTTTTAGAATCAGGTAAAGCAAAATTAGGTGAAAAGCCAAGCGCTTAAAATAGTGCGCTGCGCTTAAAAAACATTCAATACTGTGTTATAAAACATTTACCTGAATATTTTTGAGTACAGCTTTTGGTCGCTAAAAATCAGTCACTTGGTGCTCAACAGCAAGTTGAAATTTGGCAAACTGATGCACAAAAAGTGTTGTATGCACAATTGTGCAATGCGTTTTATCAGCGTGAGGTTCAGCGATTAGTTGCAGAGCCTAATGCCGATAAACTGCGCCGCCAGTTAAAAAGCCTACCTTATCATATTGAGCGAGCGGCAACGTTAGTTGCCAATGGTGACACGCCTTTTACGCTTGATGCACAAAATGGTACGTGGCTTGAAAAGCAAAAACCGACCCCACCCGATGTGAATGTTCAAGCTAATGAACTTTTTTATCAAACGTATGCCAAAGTGGGGCTTATTGTGCCCGTTATATTGCATGGCTACGATCAGGTGCGTCTTAGAATAGACAGTATCGATCAGTTAGGCGAAAATAAGCTGCATTGTAACGAGCTTGGTTGGTTTGATTTTTTAGGAAATGGGCTAGAGCAGCAAAATGCTCAGCTAATAAAGCCAAGTAAAGTGAGTTTAACGGGGGCATGTTGCGGGCATCAGTGGCAATTTTCGAAGCGTTGCATGCCACGGGTTTTATCACTACGCGAAATGCTTTTAGCGGGTAGTATTAATTGGCGCAATTTAAAGCGCCCCTTAGCGTATTAAAGTTAAGGTATTTGGAATTTAAAATAAGGAGTGTTAAATGCGTATTTTTCAAGTTGGCTTACTGTGCTTAGCACTGTTTGTACAATACAGATTATGGTTTGGTCATAATGGTTTACAAGACTACACACGGCTAAAAGGTGCTGTAGCGTCGCATCAAGTAACTAACGAAAAGCTCATTAAACGTAATAAAGTACTTAAAGCAGATATTGAAGACTTAAAGCTTGGCCAAGAAGGCATTGAAGAGCGTGCACGCAACGAATTGGGAATGATTAAACCGGACGAAACATTTATTCGTGTTTTACCGGGCAAACAATATGACAAATAAACAGACTATTGCAGCAATTGTACCTGCAGCGGGTGTTGGCAGTAGAATGCAGCACAATGCGCCTAAGCAATATATACAATTAGCCGGTAAAACCATTTTAGAACACACCTTAGCTAAACTTTCCCAATTATCTCAATTACGTACTATTGTTGTTGCTCTTAGCGACAGCGACCCTTATTTTGATGAACTCCCACTGCTTGACAAGCGCATTGTGCGAGCCAGTGGCGGTAAAGAGCGAGCAGATTCTGTGCTCAATAGTTTACTTTTTTTAGCGCCTAATCCGCCTACATGGGTATTGGTGCACGATGCTGCCCGTCCGCTAGTTAATATCAGTGATATAGAACGTTTGATTGATGAATGCGTAAGCGCTGATGAAGGCGGTATTTTAGCTAGCAAAGTAAAAGACACCATAAAACGTGGCCACGAGTACAGCGAACAAACTGTGCCACGAGACGATTTATGGCAAGCACTTACCCCCCAGTTTTTTAAATATAACGAGCTTAAAAGTGCGCTTCAAAACGCATTAGCAAGTGGGGTAACTATTACAGACGAAGCAAGTGCAATTGAATGGGCGGGTAAACCGGTAAAGCTTGTAGCAGGTCGCAGCGATAATATTAAAATAACCACGCCAGAGGATTTAGATTTGGCTGGGTTTTTATTACATAAACAACAAAACGAGAGTGGATTATGATACGAATTGGCCATGGTTTTGACGTACATAAATTTGGCGGCGAAGGCCCGTTAACTATTTGTGGTGAAAAAATTGATTACCCACAGGGCTTTTTAGCGCACTCAGATGGTGATGTTGCTATTCATGCATTATGCGATGCTATTTTAGGCTCACTTGCAATGGGTGATATTGGTAAGCACTTTCCCGATACGGCAAGCGAGTATGAAAATATCGATAGCCGTATTTTACTTCGCCATGTGGTGGGCTTAGCTAAAGAACAAGGTTATGTACTTGGTAATGGCGATGTGACTATTGTTGCTCAGGCACCAAAAATGTTGCCACATATTCAAGCTATGCGCGCTAATTTAGCCAGCGATTTAAATTGCGACCTTAGCCAAATTAACGTTAAAGCCACTACTACCGAAAAGCTAGGCTTTGAAGGGCGCAAAGAAGGTATTTCGAGCCATGCGGTGGTTATTATGAGTAAAGAGCTTGCGAGTACAAAAAACGCATGAGCGATTTAAATTATTTATACGGTGCACCGCTTTCTAAAGCTGATTTTAAAACCACAGCTGAAGACTTTATGGTTGATGAAGACTTAGGTATAGAATTTACCGGCAGTGGCGAACACGTGTGTTTGCAGGTGGTTAAAAAAGGCGAAAACACGCAATACGTTGCAAAGCTAATTGCGCAGCGTGCGGGTGTTTCACCGCGAGACGTAAGCTATGCAGGCATGAAAGATCGCCACGGCGTGTGCTCACAGTGGTTTAGTGTAAAAGTACCGATTAAAAAGCCTATCGATTTTAGCGATTTAAATAGTGAGAGTATTTTTATTGTGTCGCAACAGCGCCACGACCGTAAGTTACGTACGGGCTGCCACAAAGGTAATAAATTTACTATTACGCTTCGTAACGTAACCAAGCCTCTTGATATCCTATGCCGTATTAATGCCGTGCGCGCAGGTGTGCCTAATTACTTTGGCGAGCAGCGCTTTGGTCATGGTGGTCATAACTTAGTTATGGCTGAAAAAATGTTTGCCGGTGAGCGTATTCGCGATAAAAAGTTGCGCGGTATTATTATTTCAGCAGCACGATCGCATGTATTTAATCAGTTAGTGAGCCTGCGTGTAAAAGAGCATGGTTTAGCTAAAACAATGCATCGTGAAGTATTTATGCTTAGCGGCAGCAATGCATTTTTTGAAGATGCAATTAATGACGAAAACATAGAGCGATTAGCCACTGGCGATATTATGATGTCGGCACCTATGGTGGGTAAAAGTGAAAAAGGCTTAACCGAGCAAGAAAAAATATGGCTTGCACCTTTCCAAACATGGTGTGATGGTTTAGGTGAGTTAGGCCTTAAAAATGAGCGCCGAATGCTGCGCTTAATTCCACAAAACTTAACCGTTGAAACACTTGATGAAACCACACTAAAACTAAGCTTTGGTTTGCCAAAAGGGTGTTTTGCAACCGCATTATTACGTGAGCTGGTGGATTACACTGATGCTAGCCCTCGAGAGCGCAAAGAAAAGGATAATGGCATAAATGAAGATACTGTTAAGTAACGATGATGGCGTAAATGCCAAAGGCATTGCGGTTTTATATCAGGCGCTTATACAAATTGCAGATGTAACCCTTGTTGCACCTGATCGCAACTGTAGTGGTGCGAGTAATTCTTTAACACTTATGAACCCGCTACGAGCGACTACACTCGAAAATGGTTTTATGTCAGTTAATGGCACACCCACTGATTGTGTACATTTAGGTGTAAATCAGCTAGCTGATGAAAAGCCCGACCTTGTTGTTGCAGGTATTAACCATGGTGCCAATTTGGGTGATGACACGCTTTATTCCGGTACTGTTGCCGCTGCAACTGAAGGTCGCCATTTAGGTCTGCCTGCAATTGCGGTATCGCTTTGCTCACATAATGGCGATCATTTTGAAACAGCCGCTGCTGTTACCGTAAATATTATTAAAGGCTTGGCTTCGCATCCGCTTCCAAAAGATCAAATAATAAATATTAATGTGCCAGATGTTCCATTAAGTGAATTAAAAGGGGTGCAAGTAACACGTTTAGGCGCTCGTCATAAAGCCGAAACTATGACTAAACAAACCGATCCTTGGGGCCGTGATATTTATTGGTACGGATCGCTTGGCACCGAAAGCGATGCTGGTGAAGGCACCGACTTTTACGCAATCAATAATGGCTATGCCTCAGTTACGCCACTGAGTGTTGATATGACAGCTAAAGATAGCTTAAAGGCAGTAGGAGAATGGTTAGCCGATTTGGAGATTAATCGTGCTCGCTAATTATACCCGCAGTGCTAAAGCGCTTTCTGACTTACTAAAGCGTGAAGGTGTTGAAGATACGCAAGTACTTAGTGCTATAGCTGATATTCCGCGCCATATTTTTATAGATGATGTGCTAAAACACAAAGCCTATGAAAATACAGCGCTCCCTATTGGGCAAGGGCAAACAATTTCTCAGCCTTACATAGTAGCGCGCATGACAGAGCTACTTCGTTTAGCTGGTGTGCGCAATAAAGTGCTAGAAATAGGTACGGGATCTGGGTATCAAACTGCAATATTGGCCAAAACGTTTACAAAGGTTTACTCGGTAGAGCGTATTAAAACACTTCAGTGGCAGGCAAAAAGACGTTTGCAGCAACTCGATTTATATAATGTAACCATGAAGCATGGCGATGGTTGGCAAGGCTGGCAATCACAAGCGCCGTTTGATGGTATTATAGTGACTGCTGCGGCCTCTAAAGTTCCGCAAGACTTACTTGCTCAGTTGGCCGATGGTGGCGTGTTATTAGCCCCAATTGGTGAGAGCGATCAAAAATTAGTAATGGTTATCCGCAAAGGCGATAATTATAAAGAGCATGTTATTGCTCCCGTTAGATTTGTGCCGTTAGTACCTGGCGATATTGAATAGGAATTCATTTTGAAGTTGTTTACCAAGTTATACGATATGGCCCTAGTGTGGGCAAAACACCGTCATGCGGAACGTTACTTAGCTGCTATGAGCTTTGCAGAATCAGTTTTTTTCCCGATACCACCCGATGTAATGCTTGCACCTATGTCGCTTGCGCAACCAAACAAAGCATGGCGATTTGCAAGCTTTGCCACAATAGCATCGGTTATTGGTGGAGTGGTTGGTTACTTACTTGGTTTTTGGCTATTTGAACCCGTTGTAGAGCCATTGATTGCACAAATGCACTGGCAAGAAAAGTTTGATATAGCACTAAACTGGTTTAAAGATTACGGTGTTTGGGTTGTGTTTTTAGCCGGTTTTTCGCCTATACCATATAAAGTATTTACGATTGGCGCAGGCGTTTTACAAATGGCATTTTTGCCATTTTTAATAGCATCAGCCATTGGGCGCGGTGCGCGATTCTTTTTAGTTTCAGCCTTAATGAAGTGGGGCGGAGCTCAAATGGAGCGAAAATTACGTCAGTATATTGAAATACTTGGTTGGGGATTAGTGGTATTAATTGCGCTAGCTTACTTTTTATTGCGTTAAGCGTTAAAAATATCAATTTTCTAATTTAGGGGAAAAATACAATGAATAAACAGTGTTTACTGTATGTAACTATATTTATTAGTATTTTTCTCTTTGGTTGCTCTTCTCGCCATGTTCCTGCACCTGTTAGTAGCTTAAATAATAATGTTAATGATTTAGGTCATACTGTTAACATTAATGGGGTTAGCTATAAAGTACAAAAAGGAGATACGCTCTACTCTATTGCCTTTAGTGCTGGGCAAGACTTTAGGGAGTTGGCAAAAAACAATTCAATTCCATCACCTTACACAATTTTCCCTGGGCAAAACATCTCCTTACTCCCTAAGCACGAAAAAACAAAAAGGGATGGAAATTATACGAATTCGAGTAAAAAGTCTATAAAAAAATTACAAAAAAATAACAAAATTTTAAAGAAAGAGCTTGATCCCCCAAAACAACGAGAGTATGTTCAGAAACAAGCCAGTAACAAAATTAGTAATACTAAACGTTTGTCGAGCAGTAAAGTTAAGTGGTTTTGGCCTGCACAGGGCAAAATTACCAAACGCTTTTCTAATAAGGAAAACGGTTATAAAGGTTTACAGATTACTAATCGCAAAGGGGCTTCAGTCTTAGCTGCGGCACAAGGAACAGTGGTATACGCGGGTAACGCCCTTCGAGGTTATGGTAGTTTAATCATATTGAAACATAATGATGATTACCTAAGTGCTTATGCACATAACTCGAAATTACTTGTTAAAGAAAAGCAGAAAGTTAAGGCAGGACAAAAAATAGCAGAAATTGGTAATTCAGAATCTCCGGTCACCGCGCTTCGCTTTGAAATCCGCTACCGAGGGCAAGCTGTCAATCCTGCTAAATACCTACCCTAATTTTTAGGTATTGATAATTGCTCGGGAGAAGGCTTATGGCTAGCGCAGCAAAACTTGACAAACATACTACGACTGACGAAAAGTTCGATGACATCGATGTTGATGAAAGCACAGCTCTACTAGATAAAGTAGACGACGATGAAATCTTTGCTAAAGAAGAAGTAACTAAAAATCTTGACGCAACTCAACTTTATTTAGGCGAAATTGGTTTTTCTCCTTTGCTTAGTGCTGAAGAAGAAGTGTTTTTTTCTCGCAAATCACTTCGAGGGTGTGAAGCCTCACGTAAACGTATGATTGAAAGTAATCTACGTTTGGTTGTTAAAATAGCACGTCGTTATAATAATCGCGGCCTTGCTCTGCTTGATTTAATTGAAGAGGGTAACTTAGGCTTAATTCGCGCAGTTGAAAAATTTGACCCTGAGCGTGGATTTAGATTCTCTACTTACGCTACATGGTGGATACGTCAAACAATTGAACGTGCCATTATGAACCAAACGCGTACCATTCGCTTACCTATCCATGTAGTTAAAGAGCTTAATGTTTATTTACGTACAGCGCGTGAATTAACTCAAAAGCTTGACCATGAGCCAACAGCTGACGAAATTGCAGCTTGCCTAGATAGACCCGTTGAAGACGTTACTAAAATGCTACGTTTAAACGAAAGAATTGCATCAGTAGACATGCCTATTGGTGGCGAAAACGACAGTGTACTACTTGATATCATCCCTGATGAAAAAAGTGCTGGTCCTGAAGGCGAAGTACAAAATAATGATATTAATAAACATATTGTTGATTGGTTAGGTGAATTAAACCCTAAACAACGTGAAGTGTTAGCACGTCGATTTGGATTGCTTGGCTATGAGCCATCTACACTTGAAGATGTAGGTCGTGAAATAGGCTTAACACGTGAGCGTGTAAGACAAATTCAGGTAGAGGCATTACGTCGTTTGAAAGACATTTTGCAACAAGAAGGTTTAAGTACGGATAGCTTGTTTAATCAGTTTTCGTAACTAGTTAACCTGATCTTTGGTTAAGAGATTTACCAAAGTATTGAATTATAGTGATATTTAAATTTATTTTCTCTAGCCAGAGATTTTCAGTGAAAACAAGGCGAATTTACGCGTCAATAGCTGGCCTATTGCAAGTAAATTCAACGCAGTGAGCGCTGAAAATAGCTGCTTGAGATAGATTTATTATCCAGAGTTCAGGTTAGTTAAATAACTTAAAAGACTATGTGTGTTAAAAAGCCGAAGAATTTATTCTTCGGCTTTTTTTATGCTTGTAAATTAGATGATATAAATTACAACAATGCTTTTAGTTTATATAATAAATCGTGCGCTTGGCGTGGCGATAAATTATCAGGGTCAATAGCGCTTAACTGCTCTTCCACTTCAGAAGGGGCACTTTGCGCAGCTTCGTTATTAAAAGTAAAGGCTTGTTGCTCTGTACTTGGTGCAGTAACGCTTTGATGATTTTCAAGTAACTTAAGTTTTTGCTTTGCTTGTGCTATTACAGCTTTTGGCACACCCGCAAGAGCAGCTACCTGTAAGCCAAAGCTCTTACTTGCTGCGCCATCAAATACTGTATGCATAAAGGCGATTGTATCGTTATGTTCTATTGCATCAAGGTGCACGTTTACAAGACCTGTTGTTTGTTCAGCAAGTTCTGTTAACTCAAAGTAGTGAGTAGCAAATAATGTTTTAGCTGATATTTTTGACGCTAAATGATCGGCTGTTGCATACGCAAGCGAGAGCCCATCGTAGGTACTTGTACCGCGACCAATTTCATCCATTAACACTAAAGACTGCGCCGTGGCATTATTTAAAATAGTTGCTGTTTCGGTCATTTCTACCATGAAGGTTGAGCGACCTGATGCTAAATCATCGCTAGCACCAATACGTGTAAATATGCGATCGATATTGCCTATTTTAGCGCTGTCTGCAGGTACATAACTGCCAATGTGAGCCATTAATACAATAAGTGCTGTTTGGCGCATATAGGTTGATTTACCGCCCATGTTTGGACCCGTAATAATCAACATTTTACGTTGGCTGTTTAATTCAACAGGGTTGGCAATAAATGGTTCTTTCATTACTTGCTCAACAACAGGGTGACGACCTTGCTTAATGCTTATATTGTCGTTATCGCACAGTTCTGGTTTTGCATAATTGAGTGCAAGTGCACGTTCGGCCAAGTTATTTAACACGTCTAAATCGGCCAGTGCTGCTGCCATCATTTGAAGTTGCTCTATGTGTGGAGCAATAAATCTAAACAACTCTTCGTATAGTTGCTTTTCAAGCGCTAAGGCTTTTGATTGGCTACCAAGTACTTTATCTTCGTGCTCTTTAAGCTCAGGAATAATATAGCGTTCGTTATTTTTAAGTGTTTGACGACGAATGTAGTCGGCTGGCACTAAGTGAGCATTGGCGCGGCTTACTTCAATAAAAAAGCCATGTACGCGGTTATAACCAATTTTAAGCGTACTAATACCCGTGCGTTCGCGTTCACGCAACTCTAGTTGATCAAGTACGTCGGTTGCACCTTTACTTAAGTTACGCCACTCATCTAGTTCGCTGTTGTAACCAGGGGCAATAACGCCACCGTCACGAATTAGTACCGGTGGGTTTTCTATCACTGCACGTTCTAATAACTCTTGTAAATCAGGGAGCTCAGGCGAGTGCTTGATAATACCCGCTATACGAGGATCGTTAGCATCACCTAACAAAGAATGCAGTGGTGCAAGTGCTTGTAATGCACTGCGCAGGCGAGTTAAATCGCGCGGGCGAGCTGTGCATAAAGCTAGGCGTGCAATAACACGCTCTACATCACCAATCTCTTTTAATGATTCGTGTAATTCACCGAACAGTTGTACATCTAAAATGGCACTAATTGCATTTAAGCGTGAATTTAGCTCGTCTTTATTACGTACAGGTGTATGAATACGGCGCTTAAGTAAACGAGAACCCATTGGCGTTGCTGTTTTATCAAGTACCTGGGCAAGTGTATTTTCAAACCCGCCTGATAAATTAACGGTAAGTTCTAAATTCTTACGGGTTGCGGCATCTAAAATAACAGCGTGTTCGTTGTGCTCAAGTGTAATTGCACGAATATGTGGCAGTGCAATACGTTGTGTATCTTTTACGTATTGCATTAAACAACCAGCAGCAACAAGTGCGCTGTGAGCTTTATCAACACCAAAGCCAACTAAATCTTTAGTACCAAACTGATCGCATAATAAGTGCTGAGCCGTATCTAAGTCGAACTCCCACTCTGGGCGACGACGAGCACCTTTTATATGCTCAATTAAATGGAAGTTTTCAAAGCTTTCGCTATATAGCAATTCTGCCGGAGCTAAGCGTTGAATAGTTGAGCTAAAAGCTTCATCGGTGCTAACCTCTACAACGTTAAAGCGACCAGAGTTAATATCAAGGTACGCAATACCGTATAAACCTTTTTTACTTTGCCAAACGCTGGTAAGTAGGTTGTCTTGTCGTTCTTGTAGCAAGGCTTCATCTGAAATAGTACCTGGCGTTACAATACGAACAACTTTACGATCGACAGGACCTTTACTCGTTGCGGGATCCCCAACTTGTTCACAAATAGCCACTGATTCGCCCATTTGAACTAGACGTGCTAGGTAGTTTTCTACTGCATGATAAGGTACGCCCGCCATAGGGATAGGATCGCCACCGGCTTTGCCGCGATGAGTTTGCGAAATATCGAGTAATTGAGCGGCGCGTTTAGCGTCATCAAAAAAAAGTTCGTAAAAATCGCCCATACGATAAAACAATAAAATATCGCGATGCTCTGATTTTATTTTTAGATACTGCTGCATCATAGGGGTTTGTTGTTTTATAGTGTGTGGTGCATAAAGATCAAACGACATGTATTTACCCAAAGGCTGAATATGGAATTACATCAAGAGATTAAAACACTTGCTGCGCAATTAGGCGCTATTTTAACGGATAAATGCTTATGGATCACTAGTGCTGAGTCATGTACTGGTGGCGGAGTGAGTTATGCCCTTACAGATACCCCTGGAAGCTCTGCTTATATTGACCGTGCATTTGTCACTTACAGCAACCAAGCAAAGCAGGATTTGCTAAATGTAAGTGCCAGTACATTAACGCAATTTGGTGCTGTGAGCGAGCAAACCGTGCGCGAAATGGCATTAGGTGCAATTAAGGCTGCGAACGCCAATATAGCTATAGCTATATCGGGTATTGCAGGGCCCGGTGGTGCCACCGAAGATAAACCAGTTGGTTTAGTGTGGTTTGGTATACAAATTAACGACAAGCAACTTGCTTTAAAGCAAGTATTTACCGGTGATAGGGCTCAAGTTAGACTGCAAGCTATTGTATTTTCATTAAAAAGTGTAATTGATGAGATAAAATGAAAAAATTAGCTTGATACTGTGATTTCATACAGTATACTTGGTTCCATTAGCTGGATTTGGAGAATAAAATGAACGATAACAAACAAAAGGCGTTGGACGCTGCACTATCACAAATTGAACGTCAATTTGGTAAAGGCTCAATTATGAAATTGGGTGATAACAAAGCGTTAAATATTGAATCTGTATCTACAGGTTCATTAGGCATCGATATTGCCTTAGGCATAGGTGGTTTACCTATGGGACGTATTGTTGAAGTGTATGGTCCTGAATCATCAGGTAAAACAACACTTACTTTACAAGTTATCGCAGAAGCTCAAAAAGAAGGCAAAACATGTGCCTTTATCGATGCTGAGCATGCTCTAGATCCAATTTATGCACAAAAGCTTGGTGTTAATATTGACGAGCTTTTTGTATCGCAGCCAGATACTGGTGAGCAAGCACTAGAAATTTGTGACATGTTAGTACGCTCAAGCGCGGTAGACGTTGTTATTATTGACTCGGTTGCTGCACTTACACCAAAAGCTGAAATTGAAGGCGACATGGGCGACTCGCACATGGGCTTACAAGCACGTTTAATGTCACAGGCATTACGTAAGCTTACTGGTAACATTAAACGCTCTAACACGTTATGTATTTTCATTAACCAAATCCGTATGAAAATTGGTGTTATGTTTGGTAACCCAGAAACAACAACGGGTGGTAATGCGCTTAAGTTTTACGCATCGGTACGTATTGATATTCGTCGTATTGGTTCTGTAAAAGAAGGTGACGAGGTTGTTGGTAACGAAACTCGCGTTAAAATTGTTAAAAACAAAGTTGCTCCGCCGTTTAAACAAGCTGAATTTATCATCATGTATGGTGAAGGTATTTCTAAGCAAGGCGAGTTAATTGACTTAGGTGTTAAGCACAAAATTGTTGAAAAAGCAGGTGCTTGGTATAGCTACTGTGGCAACAAAGTTGGCCAAGGTAAATCTAACTCAATTAAGTTTTTGAAAGAAAATCCAGAAATTGCAGATGAGATTGAAGGCAAGTTACGCGAAATGCTTTTACTAAAAGCAACTATTGAACCAGAAGATGGTGAAGATAAGTTAGGCGATGACGCTGACCTTTAACAGCCTAAAAATGAGTTTTTAAGCTTGATTTGACCCGAGCTTTAAAAAGCGCTAATCAGTAATGATTAGCGCTTTTTTGTTTTTAAGCTTTTATTAAGTTGATAATAATTATACCAATCAGCTTAATTAAGTAATCTACTTTAAGAAAAGAAAACCTTGTTGATAACGAGAGAAAAACTTCGTTATTTAGTTAATATCGGCAATTTTTTCTGTACTGCTATGCATTAGTAAATTCGAAACTTTAACGCAATTAGCGTCAGGTTTAACCCTTCTAATTGATAAAGTATTATTGCGGGTTGGTATTACAGCCATAAAAATAAAAACGACACATAGTATGTGTCGTTTTTTAAATTAATTAAAATTTTTTTAATTAATTTTATAGTTGCCAGTTAACTGATAGCGCGTAGTTACGAGGTGCACCATAGTAGCCTTGAGCCCAGTATAGGCTGTGCAAATATTTTTCACCGGTGGTGTTATTCACATTAAATGTAACGCCTACGTTTTCTGTAATTTCGTAAGTGGCCATTAAATCAAGTAAACCGTATGCATCTTGGTGAGTAGTTACGCTTGCAATACCATTTTCATCTTCGACTTGGACTCGGCTAGTTGAATCCTGCCAGCGATAGTTTGCACCAAATGATAAACCATCAACTAAAGGTACTTGGTAGGTTGCGGCCAGTTTAAGTTGGTTTTCTGGTGTGTAATCTTTTACTAAATCATCACCATCAATATTTAAATTACTAAAGCTAATACTTGCACTTAAATCATCTGTAAATTTACCGCTTAGCTCTACTTCAAAGCCATCACTATTAATTCCATCTGCGGCGTAGTAGCGAGTATCATCTGGTAATGAGTTAGGTATAGCAATAGCAAGGCCGTCTTGTTTTGCATCAAAATAAGCGAATGTCACAAATAGTTGATCGTCAAGAAGCTGCGCTTTAATCCCTATTTCACTACTTTTCCCTGTAATTGCCGGGAGTTGATTTGCATTTATATCAAGTTCTTTTTGCGGGACAAATGTTTCAGTGTAGCTAGCGTAAGCAGAGAAAGACTCGGTAAAGTCGTATACAGTACCAATGTAAGGTATTAGCTCTGAGTCATTGCGAGTTTGAGCAACACCGTACGCTGTACCTTTTGTTTCCCAATCCGTATAACGCGCGCCAGCAAGTATACTTAGTGGCTCACTTAATCTGATACGAGTTGATATATACGCCGACTTTTGCTCATTCGTTATATCGCTTCCATTTACGCCATCAGCAAGTGTTGCTTGTGGCATTACCCCATCCCACGTTTTAAGTGATGGCATTGCCGGAAAGCCATTGCCTGTGGTGTAATCGTAAAGAGACTGCTCGGTGTAATCCATTTTTGCTTGGCTAACACCAAATGCCAAGTCATGCTCTTGGCCAAATAAATCAAACTTCCCGCTCGCATACAAATCAAATAAGTCGTGCTTATCTTCGTAGTCATAACGGCTTGCATAACCGGTTAAGCCAAGCTCTGTTTCTCTATCTGGTGTACCGTATACGTAAAACAACTCTGAGTCTTGCTCGTTTTCGATGTGAGCATAGCGTGCTCTAGCCACCCATGTTGCTGATAAGTTTTGTTCAAGCGTTACATATACTTGCTCTGCACTGTTATTCCAGTATGACCAATCAGAAGCCGTGCTTGTTGACTCATCGTAGTCAGTTGGTGTGCCGTCAGTATAATAAAGAGGCAGCGCTCCCCAAAGCGGGCTGTCAGCATCTTTTTGCTGATTAACGTAGTTAACACTTAATAGTGTGCTGTCCGTTAATTTACCTTCGTAGGCTAAGTAAATAATTGTTTTATCTGTTTCGTAACGATCTAAGTATGAATCAGCTTTTTGTTTTGTAAATACAGCACGTACGGCGTGTTCTTCATTTATTGGCGTAGATACATCTAAATCTAATCGTTTTTTATTCCACGAACCATATGACACAGACGCATTAGCTTGTGTGTTATATGTTGGTTTCTTTAAAACCATATTTACAGTTGCAGAAGGATTACCCGCGCCGGTCATTAAGCCATTAGCGCCACGAACAATTTCTACACGGTCGTAAATTGAAGTATCAAGACTGCCTTGAATTGACCCTGAGCTTTGTGGAATACCTAAGCCATCAACTTGAAAGTTCGTAATTTCAAAACCACGAGCTTTAAAGTAAGTACGGTCGGTTTCTATTTGCTCTACTGTTACGCCTGGCGTGCTCTCAAGTACTGAGTTTATATCGTCTAATGAAAAGTCGTCCATGAGTGCGCGTGATACTACCGAGATTGACTGTGGTGTTTCTTTAATTGTTAAACCAAGTTTGGTAGCTGATTGTGCCTCTTCTGTTATGTAGTTTTTGTGATGCTGACCATATACCGCAATTTTTTCGAGAGGTTCATTTTTTACAGTTGCTTCATCAGCAAGTGCATAACCAGATAGGATTAAAGAAGTAGCAAAGCTTAGTTTAGATAAACGCAAAACTTGAGGGGACGACATAAGTTTTTCCAGTTAGTTCAAAAAGAAGTGCGTAACTTAATCTAAATGATATCGATTTGCAATTGAGTTGTGTGTTTTTTACCTATTATTATTCTATTTTGTTGGATTTTAGCGTCATATATAGAGATTATGGGTACGAATTGATGAATTATATAGAACTTAATATCGCTTATAAAAAAAGCGGCCAAGGCCGCTTTTTTTTAAGTAGTTAGCTTTTTAGTTATTAAAAAGAGTATTTAACAGAGAACTGTAAACGATCTAAATCGCCATCTACGCCGCTTTCAGTTTCACGCTCAGCATGTTTTAGCTCAGCTCCAAATGTTAGGCGTTTAACAGGGGAATATAAAATGTTAGCGCTATAGCTTTGGCTTGATTCTGTCGGATCGCCAGAAATAGCTAATAGATCAGTGTTGTTATCAGCAGAGAAGAATGAGTATAAGAACGTTGAACGCCATTGGCTTGTCCACTTGTGCTGGTAAGCAACAAAACCAGAAGTCGAATCAATGGCATCTAGTTCATCGCCATTAAGTACTGCGCCGTGAGCAACGTTTAAGCCTACGTAACGGCCTAAGCCTTTACCTTGAGTAAGCATAAATTTAAGGTTGTCTTCACCAAGGTTTATTTTACCTGATGCGCTAATACCAAAAGATGTTTCATCTGCATCAACACTGCCTACTTTATAAGTTAGTTGGCGAGCAAGCGCTGCAACAACAATGTTACCCCAATCAGCTTTATGCGTGTAACGAGCTGTAAAGTCAGGCAATGATGCATCGTCAGTTACTACCATACCGCTAGTAGTAGAAATTGTACTTTCTGGGTTTTCTAATGAGAAAGACCATGCGCCAGTGGTATATTTAATTTGCGATTGGCGAACAAATATAGTGCCTTCAGCTGGGCCTACAAAATCAAGCGTTTCAGCAAGAGCACCCACGTTTTGAAAGTTAGACCATGTTTGACCAAATAACCAACCGTCGTATGTCACAAACGCATGGCGAATACGTGGAGCATAAGAGTTTGATACACGTTCATTACCGCCAGCAGCTGAGGCTAAAAAATCAATCTCAATTTTAGTGTTAACGGTCTTACCGTTATCCATAACAGTGGCTGTGCCAAAGTTAAAGCGTGACTCGCGAGCATGCATATCAAACACGGCATCTGAGCTGTTATCGTCGCCAACTGTAAGTGTACTTGGTACGTAAAAGTCACGACCTACGTTTGAGCCTGCAGGCGCACCCGCTGAATAATCACTCCACATAGAGTCGAGCTTAATGTATCCACCGTAAGTAAATTCCGTATCACCAATTTTTGCGGCAGTCGCTGCATAAGCAGTACTTGATAGTGCACATAGTACAGCGCTTGCTGCCAATGTTTTTAATGGGGTAAATTTCATTGTGGTGTCCTTTATAGGCTACTTGTTATTTGTTACTTTTTTTCATGTAAGGTTGTATTACTTGCTACGAGTATTACTTACGAATAAAAAGGGTTGTTAATTTGGCTTTCAATTCACTTTCTATTTTCATTCGTTAAATAAAGCATTTTAGTAAGTACAACAAAATATCTTTATTTAGAGTACGAGAACACTGTTGAATATGTGCAATATTTACTCAATTACCTATTGGTCTATAAGACTAAGGTTTGAGAACCGATTAGTTTGTATTCACTTACATTTAACGCGTTGTATTATTTATGTAAAAAAATTGAAAGCAGAAGGATTATAAACTACAAATGAGGAAATTGAAGGGGTGTACAACTAAGGTCTAATACTTAATGTAGCACTGCTGAGTAATCCTTGATAAAAGCTTAAGGCAAGTAATTTAAATGGAGACTAAGATGTCACAAAGTATCTATCCAGTTCCTGCGCATATTAAAGATGCGACTCTCATTGATAAAAATAAATATAATACGCTTTACAAGCAATCTATTGATGACCCAGAAAGTTTTTGGCGTGAGCATGGCAAACGTCTTGATTGGTCTACTCCTTATACCAAAGTTAAAAATACGTCTTTTGATAAAGGTCACATAAATATTAAATGGTATGAAGATGGCTACCTTAATGCTTCGTACAATTGTATTGACCGTCATCTAAAAACCAAAGCCGATAAGGTTGCGCTTATTTGGGAAGGTGATAGTCCATCTCAAAGCGAGAATATTACTTATCAGCAACTACATGATGAAGTAGCTAAGTTTGCCAATGGTTTAAAAAAGCTAGGTGTGCAAAAAGGTGATCGCGTAGCGATTTATATGCCTATGACGCCTCAAGCTGTGTATGCAATGCAGGCCTGTGCACGTATTGGTGCTATTCATTCAGTTGTATTTGGTGGCTTTTCACCTTCAGCGATTGCCGATCGTATTCGAGATTCGGGTGCTAAGATTGTAATTACTTCTGATGAGGGGCGCAGAGCAGGTAATTGTGTACCACTAAAAGCAAACGTTGATGAAGCTGTTGCACAAGATACAGTGACTTCAATTGAACACGTTATAGTACATCAATTAACAGGCGGCGAAGTTGATTGGAATGAACACGATATATGGTGGCATGACTTAGTTGCTGATTTACCAGCGCAGTGCGAGCCAGAGCCAATGAATGCTGAAGATCCATTGTTTATTTTGTATACATCAGGTTCAACAGGTCAGCCGAAGGGTGTTGTGCATACCACAGGAGGCTACTTAGTTTACTCATCAATGACACATGAATACGTGTTTGATTTAAAAGAAGACGATGTGTATTGGTGTAGTGCCGATGTAGGTTGGATCACAGGCCACAGTTACATTGCATACGGGCCATTAGTAAACGGTTGTACACAAGTATTATTTGAAGGTGTACCTACATACCCAACAGCCGGGCGTATGGGTGAAATTGTTGATAAACACGGTGTAACTATTTTATATACTGCGCCTACAGCAATTCGTGCATTAATGGCGAAAGGTGATGAGCCAATTGCTTCATCAAACCGTGATAGTTTACGTATTTTAGGTTCGGTTGGTGAGCCAATAAATCCAGAAGCATGGACGTGGTATTACGAGAGTATTGGTAAATCTAATTGTCCGATTGTTGATACATGGTGGCAAACAGAAACCGGTGGCATTATGATCACACCACTTCCGGGCGCTACTGATACAAAACCAGGTTCTGCAACACATCCATTTTTTGGTATTGCGCCTGCATTATTTGATGCTGAAGGTAAAACACTCGAAGGTGCCGTAGATGGTAATTTAGTTATTTTAGATAGTTGGCCATCGCAAGCTCGAACTGTTTATGGCGACCATGAACGTTTTGAACAAACTTATTTTAGCGCCTACCCAGGAGTTTACTTTACAGGCGATGGTTGTCGTCGTGATGAAGATGGTTATTACTGGATCACAGGCCGTGTGGACGATGTACTTAATGTGTCTGGGCACCGCCTTGGTACTGCCGAAATTGAAAGTGCGTTAGTTGCGCATGAAGCGGTAGCAGAAGCTGCTGTTGTAGGTTACCCGCATGATATTAAAGGCCAAGGTATTTATGTTTACATTACGCCTAACGAAGGTGTAACTGTAAGCGATGAATTAACTAAAGAGGTACGTAATTGGGTTCGTAAAGAGCTCAGCCCAATTGCATCTCCAGATATGATTCAATGGTCACCGGGTTTGCCAAAAACACGTTCAGGCAAGATTATGCGTCGTATTTTACGTAAAATCGCTGCAAATGAGCACCAACAACTCGGTGATACGTCAACGCTTGCCGATCCTTCAGTTGTCGATGAACTAATCGAGAACAGATTAAATCGTTAAATGTGCGTTAAAAACTTGATTACAAGTTGATTCTAAACGTAGTATATCGGCTGTCAGTAAGGGTTTTATACCTAACTGGCAGCCGAATTTATTAGGAGTGAACCATGAGTCAGTTTTTAATAGCGGACGATCATCCGTTATTTCGTGAAGCACTAAAGGGCGCATTGAGCGCAAAATTTGAAGGTTTAGAGGTTTTTGAATCATCCGATTTTGACAGCACACTGCAAGTGTTAAGCGAGCAAGAGGATCTTGATATATTACTGCTAGACCTTCACATGCCAGGTAATGGTGATTTATATGGTCTTATTCGTATTAGAGAAGAATACCCAAGCTTACCAATTGCCGTTGTTTCGGGTAGTGAAGACGCTAATATAGTTTCAAAAGTAATGGGTTACGGCGCTATGGGTTTTATTCCTAAATCGTCATCGTCTGATGATATTGCCAGTGCAATTAACCAAATACTTGAAGGCGATACATGGCTACCAAAAGAGCTAAAAAACAAAGTAGCTGAAATTGAAGGTGAAGACCGAGAAATAGCAGCGCAAGTTGCCTCATTAACACCTCAACAATACCGAGTACTGCAATACCTGCACGAAGGTTTACTTAATAAGCAAATTGCTTATGAACTGCACATATCAGAAGCGACAGTAAAAGCACATATTACAGCCATATTTAGAAAACTCGGCGTGTACAATCGTACTCAAGCCGTTTTAATTGCCGCTAAATTAAAACTCGAGCCAATAGAGCAGGCATAATTTACATTTAAAAGTCACTTGCTTATTTATGAGCAAAAAAAATGCCAGCAACAATGCTGGCATATTTTTATGTGTAGAATAATTAATGCTAAGAAAACACTACGGTTTTATTACCATTAATAAATAGCTTATGCTCTGAGGCAAGTTGCAGTGCTTTACAAAACACTGTTTTCTCAACATCTTTACCCATTTTAGCCATTATTTCTGCGGTATTGGCATGTGTAACGCTGGTTACATCCTGCAAAATAATAGGGCCTTCATCAAGCTCATTATTAACAAAGTGAGCGGTGGCGCCAATGATCTTTACGCCGCGCTCAAATGCTTGATGATAAGGTTTAGCACCAATAAATGCTGGTAAAAATGAGTGATGAATATTAATTATTTTGCCTTCAAAGCGACCGACAAATTCAGGGCTCAAAATACGCATGTATTTGGCAAGGCCAATAATATCAGGGTTGTAGCTGGCAATTAAATCACCTACTTTCTGATCGTGCTCGCTGCGAGTGAGTCCTTCGTGCGATACAACATGAAACGGCACATCAAACCCTTTAGCTAGTGGCTCTAAGTCAACATAGTTAGCAATTACAGCTAATACTTCAATATTAAGAGTTTGTTCAAATTGCTTTAATAACATGCCACCTAAACAATGGGCTTCTTTAGTTGCCAGTAAAACTACTTTAGTTTTTGCGCCGCAATGCAGAGCAAGTTTAGCGCCTTGTGGTAGCAATGCACGCAGTTGGTCTAAAAAGTCGCTTTGTGGCTCACCTGTAAGCTCTGTACGCATGAAAAATCGCTGCGCGTCTTTATCTACAAACTCGTTGTTACGCGTAATGTTTAAATTGTTTTTATGACAAAGCCCTGTGATTTTAGCTATTAAGCCTACGTCGTCAGCACATTGGGTGGTTAATATATAGCTCATTGTCCTCATTCTTACCCCGTGATTAATACCTCATTATTTGTGTTTTGGCATATAAAGCAAGGGCTTTATGGACTAATCCAATATTAATCATGTTGTTGAGTATAAAAGAGGTAATAAAGTTAAAAAGTATTGAATAGAGGTTAAAAAAAATGCCACCTAATTTAACAAGGTGGCATTAATACTACTTATCCAGAGTTTAGGTTAATTAACCCTTAGGTTCAGGAGATAAGTTTTCTTCTTGTCTTAAATACCCAGCAGCTTCTTCGTCATCTTTCGCTATCGCTTGCTGAGTAGGTATCGCGCGCGTTTGTTGGTTTAATTGATGTATTTGTGACGCATTACCTAAATCACGCTCACTGGTGATTGAGGCGATAGATTCACGGTCTTTCAAGAACGCGATAACGTCTTTTTTGATTGCTTGTAATTGACCTTCGTCTTTATGCATTTCCATAATATGGCGAGGATGTTCAAGGTTTTTCATGCCTGTTGCTGCAAACGTAGTAGAAACAACACGAGAAACAATAATCCAAGGCGTTATGCTACTGCGTACTAACGTATTTTCTGAGCGGGTACTATCATGAATACCCGTACCAGTTGATATTTTAGACTCAGTAAATGTGCCTTCACATTTAAAATATACCAATAGTGATTCAAACTGCATTTCAGCAAAGAACAAATGAGCTGTGTTTGTTAGCAATTGCGCAAATGCTTTAATAAGTATAACTATTAGCAATAAGTGAAAGCTTGTCATTAATAGTTCACTAAATTGAACAACATGTTGGTTATTAAATGCTTGTTTAAAGCTACTAATATTTGCCGCGTCAACGTAATGATAAATATTGATAAACGAATACGCTAAAAATACAGTAAACGCCAACGCTACAATGTAAAGTAAGTTACCGCTCACTAAAGAAATTAGCCTTGCTAACGAGAAGTTTTTACCTAAATCCATTGAGTGCAGTTTAGGCTGAATTTCTTGGATCATTTCACCTTTAAAACCGCCTTTACCTTCAATTTGTTCTTGAAGTTTAGGGTCTAATTCTCTGTAAACTCTGTTAGGTACCTCTTTATAACGACGATTAGCCATTACTAAGTTATCTAGGTTTATAAAAATTTCGTCAGGATGAACAGACTCTTGCCAGTTTTCACGTAGTTCTGATACTTCAGCCGAAGGTGTAACTGCATTTAAACGCGCTTTAATCATAATAAAAGCAATTGCGCAGCTCAGAGTAGCTAATACAATAATCGCAACTAAGTACATGCCAGCATGAAGACTAGGTAGTTGCTCAATCCAGCCATCTATTTCTTGTTTGCTAATGTGTTGTTCTTTCATCAGCCATGACATAGAAAGACCAATAGCGATTGGTAGAATAAAAGATAAAGAAATAATTTTAGCGAGTGCACCGGTACCAAGTGCTTCAATATTTTTTTCAGCGTTTCTAGAAATAGGTTTACCCGTAGAGCGCCACGAAAAAAGCACGTAGAACATTAATATGGCACTATAAACAGGAAATGCTAATTCGCCTGCTTCACCGGTAAAACCCGATAAAGATACAAATGCTACAAGGCCATAAGCAATAAGTGCAACAAGGGTACTTACCCATGAGCCAAATAAGCGCTGAGCAACATTACGAATAGGATAAGGTAGGAATAATAACTTAGGGATTAAACTGTGTAGTAAACGTGATAAAAAACCATTAGGCTCTTTAAATGTACTATTTTTACGACCAACCAGCATTTCTTCAAGTGATTGCGCTGTATAGGCTACTTCTTTTTGTTCTTCTTGAGCGGTTGATGCTTGTGATTTGCTGTAGTTATAAGCAAGTGAAGTAGGGTGGTTTCTGCCTACAAAATACTTAAGAGTTGCATAAATACCACTTGAAAGTGAGCGAATGCCGAATGCTAAAATAAGCATGCCAAACACCATTAAAATCCATCCAGCAGTTGTATCTTCTTTCACTGAGCCCGCAGCAATAACAAGTAAACTAATACCCGCTATAGACTCAATGAGTCCTCTTAGCGCTGTTACTTTACCTTCCAGTTTGAAGGGGTTTTTTAGTCCAAGATCAATCGATCCATAATCAAAAGCCATTGAATTCTCCATTTAAACAGCACCCCAATTACGGGGGACAAAAGTGTAATTAATCTGAACTTAGGATAATAAATCTATCTCAAGTAGTTATTTTTAGCGCGAAGTGCATTGAGTTTAAGCGTAATAGACTTGTTGCTTGCGCGTAAGTGCGTCCTACTTTTACAAAAACCTAAATAGAATTATTAATATATATTAAGTATTTATAGTTGTTGTTAGTTTTTTATTATATATCAATAATCTTGTTCAGTTTAAGGTTATTTTAAAGTGATACATTTTATATTTCGACGCATGCTTAAATATAACTGGAGGGTAAATGAAACTAATTTATGTAGACGATAATTTGCCAGGGATCACTCGTAAACTTAAGCACAAAAGTTGGCTTTACTTCGATCCAATAGGAAAGCAAATAAAAGAGCAAAATGTGATTGATCGTTTAAATGGATTGGCATTTCCGCCTGCCTATAAAAACGCCTGGTTTTGCCCAGAAGAAAATGGGCATATTTTAGCGACAGGGTTTGATAGTAAAGGGCGAAAACAATACCGCTATCATCCTGAATTTAGAGCGCAACAAGAGGCTAAAAAATACCAAGCATGTGGAGTATTTGGTAATAAACTTCCTTTGTTAAGAGCACGTTTAGAAACAGACTTACAAGGTGATGAGCTTAATATTGAACGTACTTTAGCGGCAGTTGTAAGGCTTATGGATTTAGGTGCGCTGAGGGTAGGTAACGAACGTAACGTAAAGCAAAATAAAAGTTTTGGTGCTACAACATTACGCACACGCCATGCAAAACTCACGGGTAAAAACATTCAGCTAAAGTATCGTGCTAAATCAGGCAAGGAGCGTGAAGTAAATATAACCGATAGGGTGCTTAGCCATGTAATAAAAGACTTACAATATTTACCCGGCCAGCATTTGTTTCAGTATATAAATGAGGGTGAGCGCACTAATGTTACATCAAGTGAAATAAATCAATATATTCAGCAAATAATGGGTGAGGAGTTTAGTGCAAAACACTTTAGAACCTGGCGAGCAAGCGTAATTGCATTTAAACAATTAGCTAAAGCGAAAGGAGCGCTTACTTTAAAAAGTATGCTTGATAGTGTCTCCCAGCAACTGGGTAATACTCCAGCTATAGCACGTAAATCTTATGTGCATCCCCATTTAATTACGCTGTGCAAAGAAGATGAAGATACTCAAACTGCGTGGAGAGAGTCACTTTCATTACCACGAAAAACGAAGTACTTGAGTCGTTATGAACGTGGTTTTTTAGCTTTTTTAAAAGATTAATTGCCATAGCAACTTTACACACTTAAGCATACTAATTACATATTCACTAATCTAATTTATTAACGTTTAAAAAACGACTTTTTAAAAAGTCATTAAATTTCAATTGTTTACTATGAAATTTTAATTTGGCATCACCGTTGCACCTCCAGTGTACTACTTAGTGGTAAGTACAAAAGCATTTATCAACGATACTTAGCGAGGAGGTACACAGTGAAGGGGTCATTTTCAAATCAAGCGTTTACTAAAGCAAAGCGTTTTACTTTAAAAACTGCATTGTTTATTAGCATGAGCGGCTTATGCTCAGCACCTACTCTCGCTGCTAATGAGCTTGAGAGTGTAGTGCTCGCTAACTCTTCACTAACTACTTACAACTCACAAAAGTACATACAAGCTGATGACAGCTACTACTTTGATCAATATTCATCGCAGTTAATTGAACGTACAGAAAAGGCCATTAATTGGTATCAAGAAATAGTTAATAAAGGAGGTTTTACACACTTATATAACGATAAATTGCTTGAACTAGGCAGCAATAATAAAGAGGTAAACTTACTTGCACAGCGTTTATACCAAGAACGTGACTTAAAAAATAATGTGTGCGACGAGTCTATATGTACGTTTGATAAACATATAGAGCAAGCTGTTAAGCAATTTCAAAGCCGCCATGGTTTAACAGTGGATGGACGAGTGGGTAAGCGCACTTTTGCTTCACTTAATGTGCCCGCAAAGCAAAAACTCGATAAATTAAAACTTAACTTTTATAGAATAACTAACTTTGAAGGCGCAAGTGATGAGCAATATGTGTATGTAAATATTCCTGAATATAGCTTACGGTTTGTAAAAGCGGGCGATGTAAAATTAAAAAATAACGTAATTGTAGGTAAACCAAGTTGGGAAACACCTGCATTTAGCGACGAAATAGAAAAGTTTGTAGTTAACCCTGAATGGCGTATACCCACCTCAATCGCTACTAAAGAAATTGCTCCAAAGGTAGCCGAGGATCCTGACTACCTTGTAAAAAATAATATTGAAATTAGAAAAAACAGCTACCTAGACTCACAAACTGTTAATCCTAGTAATATTGATTGGGATTCTATTAAGCCATATCAATTTGATCACTTTTTAGTTAAACGTGCTGGTGAAGAAAACCCTCTAGGAGAGGTTAAGTATTTATTTCCTAACGCCGAAGCAATTTATGTTCACGATACACCAGCAAAACAGCGTTTTAGCCAATCAAATCGTGCTTTATCGCATGGCTGTATAAGGATAGAGCAACCCTTTTCGTTAGCGCGTGAAATTATTAAGCACGAAGGAGAGGCACAAACACTCAATCATATAGACAGCGCACGTACTCAAAACAGTACTCAAACGTTTCATTTAGACGAGCCTCTTCCTATTCATTTAGTTTATTGGACTGCATGGGTTGATGAAAATAAGCTGGTTAACTTTAGAGATGACATTTATCAACGCGATAAAAAAGCATTATTAAAAAATGATGAACAATCGGTGATTGCCGCTTTGTTAAAAAATAAATAATGAGAGGGTTTATGCAATTTATTCATTATATTTCTATCGCCATATCCACACTTATATTTAGCAATAATGTATTTGCTGCAGCGCCCACAAAAGCTGCGCATCAGGTGGTTGATATAAAAAATAAAGCTAACTTTGAAGATGCAGAATTTAGCTTGAAAATTAACGATATAGTTATGCCATACTCGGTGTTTTCGGTGTTTGTAATGCCCCAAGAGCAGGTTGAGTTTGAAGTGCTTTTTGCGCAATCAAAAAAAGCCTACAATTTAATTAATACTCAAGGAAAGTCCGAGCTTACGGACACTAACCGCTGGCAATGGCAAGCACCCAAAGAGCCTGGTTTAACAACGGTAATTATTGAGTCGCCCGATAAAAAACAGCGTATGAAAATTAACGTTTTTGTAAAAGTACCCGCAGACCACGTTGAAGGAGGAAAGCTCAAGTATTACCACATTGGCCACTACCCTAAGCCTTCACAGATTAAAGACACTGCACATTACATAGTGCCCGATGGATTTGTTGAGGTAACGCCTGAAAATGAAAACGTAAAAATATCACCTCACTTTTCACTAAAAGAGTTTGTTAGTAAGCAGCGAAGTAAGCACCCAAAGTATTTATTTTTACAAAACAAGTTGCTACTTAAACTAGAAAAAATACGCAAAGAGCTCATTTTAAAAAACATACCTGTCAGTAATATGGTGGTTATGAGCGGTTACCGAACTCCGTACTACAATAAATCAATTGGCAATGTAAAACTTAGCCGACACGTATTTGGTGATGCTGCCGATATTTTTATAGATAACGATGGCAACTACCGCATGGATGACATAAATAATGACGGGAACCATTCAATTGGTGACGCTAAAGCTATGGCTGATATAGTGGAGTCGTTAGCTAGACGTGAATCATTTAAAGGTTTGCTAGGTGGTTTAGGTATTTATGGCCCTAAGTCGCACAGGGGCGCATTTATACATGTTGATACGCGTGGTTTTAAAGCGCGTTGGGTAAGTAAATAGTTATATTAATAAATATATTAGCGCAATTATCAATTAGCATGTTTAAAAAGTGTTGGTAAAACTCATATTACTAACACTTTTTGAGACAAGCTTAGCAAAAGCTAATAGTATTAAGATAATAACGCCCATGTCATTAAGATGCTAAATGCGTACGATTCGCTAAAGTTAATTTGACGAACATTAAAAATATCTGAAAGCAAGCGATTCCAAATTTCGTTAAATAACTTCGACAAAACTAACGCACTAGCGATCCATGTCGCTAAAAGTAATGTCATTTTTACAATTAAAGAGTCAATATACGTATCTATGAGGGCTTTTGATTCGTATGTACTTCCTACTTCAAAATTAGTTAACGCAAAAACTAAGCTTATAGTCCATAAAGCTATCGTTGCTAATATATTAAAATGTATTGTAATTCCCTTTTCCATAAAATACTTCCTTTGATAATATGTTTTTATTACACAGATATTGTACTTAATTTAGTCTATATTGTTCCCGTTAAATGCACAATGCGCTATTGCAGCATAAACGTTTCGTATTCTAAATCTTCAAATTGTTTAGAAAGCCAAAATAAGCCAACAACAGAGGTAATAATAGTTGAGAGAGCAAAGCCGTAACCATAAAACTGCGGCCCAAAAGCTATTGATAGCAAAGTTAAAACCACATTTATTACCAAAAATAGTCCAGCTAAAAATAGGACTGTTGAGCGTTTATCTAAATAAAACAAAATATTCAAAATAGACAAAAATATAACTTGTACACCTACACCAACTACATCAATAAATAACAGCGTTTTGTAGTTTGGATCAATACCAATAAAGGTAAGTATTTGCTCACCCCATAATAATAAGCAGGCAACGGTAATACCCTGAATTTTAAATATATCGTATAAACCAGCACGTGCAGTTTGGATCATACTGTCTTTTAATATGTATATCTCTTCAAGAGATGAGCCACCACGAATAGCGGTGTAAAAACGGTCGTACTCTTCTACAAAGTCGGTTTCCATTTTTACTAAAAATACTGCCATACCAGGAATAATAGATAAATAGGCCAAAAATATAGGTAAGTCATAAATTGGGCTGGCTCTTAACGTGCCAATAATTTGGATTGATGTGCTTGGAGAATACCAAAAAATGATTTTATCAGCCCACACGCCAATATTGTAAAACAGACCACAAAAGAACAGGCTGTAATACACTTTTTTATTGCTTAAAAAGTCAAAGCTTATAAGTTTTTCACCCGGGTAGCGGCGAATAATCATAAATAAAAAGCTAAAAAAGAGCAGTGCTTCGCCTGCAAAAAACGCAAAAAATAAGCCGTCTAACTGCCAGTCTCTTAATAAATATGCAAGCAGTACCATAAAGGCGTAACCACTTAGCATGGTAATCAAAATCAACCGGTATTCTTTCATACCCGATAGAAAAATAGCGCCAAGCCACTGATTACATAAGCTGACAAAGGCACCTAAAATTATAATCTTAGTAACAACGGGCATAGGGAGCATAGGCCATACAGCCAAGCCCACCAATAATGCGGCTATTGTTGTTATAAGTTGCGCACCAAGTAAATTAGGAAGTACTTTTTCCTCTTCTTTTTGAAAAAACAAATCGGCAATAAATCGAGTTAATAATAACTGCAAGCCACCCGTTAAAATAAGTGAAGCTGCCATCATGTAGGTAACAAGCGTTAAAAACTGAATAATAAGTACTTTAGGTAATACAACGCCTAAACTTAAAATACCAATTAGCATTAATGCTACAATAGAGAGCAGCCAAGGACCTGAGCCTATTAAGCCCGCGTAGCCGTATGCTTCAAAAACTGAGAGCAGGGTGTTTTTTTTGAGAATTTTTCGTATCTCAAAACCTATTCCGGCCATGCCATTGTATCCTTATAAAGTTTATCGTAACGGGCAAACATGTGGCTCTCGTCATAAAATTTTTGTACGCGGTCTAAACCACTTTTTTGATACTCAAGCCAAACTTGCTCATTTGTTAGCATGTTTGATATTTGTTGTGCTGTTTCGCTAGGTGAAGCAATTGAGACAACTTCACCGGCTTTACCTAATGCTTTATCTTCATCGGTTCCGCCTTCGATTATTTCGCGGCACGAGCCAACATCACTAGCAAGTACAGGCACACCGGCCGCCATTGCTTCTAAAAGTACTAAAGGCTGCGCTTCGGAAATCGAGGTTAAAGCTACAATTCCGAGCTTAGGCAAAATTTTGGTAATATCTTGCATACCTAAAAACTTTACACTGCTTTGTAAATCAAGACTGCCTACAAGTAGTTCACACTCTTTGTAATATTGCGGATCTTCTTCATAAGGGCCGATGATCCAGCCTTCTACTTCAGGCAGCATCGATTGCGCCTCTTTAATCGCACGTATAAAGGTTTTAATATCTTTTATAGGCACTACACGTCCAATTAATCCAACAACCGGTGGTATCTGTTTTGGACGCTGCTCAAGCGCTTCAATAAAGCGCACTGTTTTAATTCCATTAGGTACAACAAATGCTTTTTCAGGCGCTGCACCATCCTTTATTTGGCGCTGCCTGTTACCGTCGTATAGCGAAATGACCTTATCTGCTTCTTGGTATGTTGTTCGGCCGATTTGCTCAAAAAAGCTGATCCACATACGGCGAATAAAGCCCATTTCGGTATTTAAGTTTTTACCTAGGCTTTGCTCAGACTCTTTGATCCAACTGGCTTGAATAAGATCTATTTTTCTCTCTTTGGTGTAAATACCATGCTCGGTCAACAAAAAGGGAGTATCGCTTATTACACTGGCACCAGATCCTAAAATACCAGCATACCCGGTAGATATTGAGTGAATAAGTTTAACTTTTGGAAGTCCGCGTGCAATTTCGGCTATTTTAAATAGCGGTTTATATAAATTGCGGTATGACCAAAAAAAGTCAATAAAAGAGGATTCATCACAAAAAGTTGAATAGTAATTGGTGAGTACTTGCCACGATGATTCACTATATAAAAAGTCGGCTTCGTTAATACCGTCTTTTTTAGCCAAAGTCTCAAATGCAAACTTTAATAAATCAGTTGGGATGGGCTCATCACAATCTCTAAAATAATTTTGTAGCTGCTGCCAAAAATCAAAGAGTTCTTTTTTATATTTAACGCCATGCTTGGCTTTTATTTCAGAAGTGTCATTTTCCACTAAATAATGTACATGCAGCTTGGTAACATTTTTAGGCAAAGTATATTGAATCTCGCCATAATGCTCTGGTGCTCCACCTATAAAAACAAGCTCAAAGTTATAATGAGGTAACCCTTCAATTATTTGATGAACCCAGCTAGATACGCCACCACGTACATAAGGGTAAGTGCCTTCTAAAAGCAGTAAAATGTCTGCATTTTTATTACTCATGCCAATACTCCTGCAAATGACGTAATTCACTGCCCTTAGGTTGTTCTGGGAGTTCTTTTAAGTAGCGTTTACAGTCGTCAAACTTGTTCATACAAAAGGCAACTTCGGCTTTATAAGGCAACACATGGCGCCTTGCCATACCAAACTCAGTTGCTTTAAGTAGATACTCATGGGCTATTTCGTATTTGTCTAAGGCTAAAGATATACGCCCTAAAAATATAAAAGTTGCGGGTGTTTTTACGTGCTCAATACTTTGCAATGCAAGTGCTTCTGCTTTTTCTAAAACGTATTTACGCAGTGCGCCTTGGGCTAAGCCTAAATAGCTCAGTTCCCAATAAAGTTCGGCTAGCTGTTTTTGTAAATGACTCAATTTTGGCTGCTTAGTTGTAACTGCTATTTCTTGCTGATACAAACTGATTTTTTCGTTAAGTTTGGTTTCTTTACCATCAAGGGTTGAGTAGGCGAGTAGTCGAATATCATCTTCTAAATCTTTAAGTGCTAGCTTTAAAATAGGAATGGCTTGTGAGTCACTCATGTGACGAGCCGCCATTACAGCACTTAAACGCTTATTTGGCTCATTAGCGTGCTTCAAAATTGCTTTGAGTCCGCCAATTGAATAGGTTGGATTTGCTGATATTGCTCTGGCTTCAAAAGGAAGCTCAGGTATTTTATGCTCCTCTATTTCTATCTCGTCATTCTTGAGAGGTTTACAAAGAGCAAATGTAAGTGCTACTACAACACCTATAATTCCAAGTACTGGTAATGTAAGCAATAATAAAAACATGAGTAGCAAAGAGCTATAAGGAGTCGTTTTGTATTTTTTAGGTATAAAAACATAACTAACAATAGCAAAAAAGATGCTAGCAATAGCATGCAATAGTATAGCTAAAAACCAATTAGGTGTTTCCAGTACTTCTATTAGTGCAAAGTACTGACAAATACACCCTAATATAGCCGCTACAATAATTATAATCATGAAAGTGAAACCAATCTCTTTATGTCATCTGAGCTTATAGGTAGTGCAAGTTGCTGCTCAATAACAATATCGAGCTCAGCTAAAGTGCTACCAGTGCGCTCTTTACACCAAGTGTTCATTCGGGCGATAAACCCTGCTTTTTCAAGTTCATCAGCTAATGGCATCAATAGCAGTAATACCTGATTTTGATTATCGTACAAATAAATGTCTAAACCACGGCGTGCTTCACTTAAATAACTCATAAGTTGAGTGGATTTATCAGTAATATTATTAGCTTTTATTTTTAGTAGCTGCGATGGAATGTTGTATCGTTTTGCTTCTTTATTCGCACGTTTAACTTGGCGAATAAAGTATGGATACTCTTCATAAGTCATTACTGGGTTTGTTATTTCATGACGCAGTAGGTCGCCAATATGCCCAGCCATAACTGCAAGTAGTGTAAGAGTGGTATTTTTAAGTGCAAAAAATTGTACTCTTTCAACTAAAATAGCGCCATAAATTGTGTTATTTACGTCGATAAGTGGAATCGCCATATGGTATTTACTTATACCTGATGCCATTTTTGCGTCTTTTACTGATACTAATTCTTTTTCTTCAATCATCGCTAATATAAGAGGATCGTTTTCAGCTATTTGACTCATTTTGCCAATAGAGGCAAGTGGTGGCTCTAAAACAGTGTCATTTTCAACTTTATATAAACCCGCTCTTTCTAATAAACCATATTCAACGAACAGGTCGATTATTTTTTGCGCTGCGCTATCAAGTCTTCTTTCTTTTAATAGCCCGATAGAGGTTCTTACTGCTTGTAGCGATTCACGCAAACTTAACGTATGGCCAGCTAACATTTGCTCTATTCTATCGTGAGATGAATTAATTAAGTGATACTGACGAGTAAATGTTTCAAGGCGGTCGGTTACGTACTCAAGCTGAATACTTTGTTGTTGATTAGTGCGCTCCCACACATCCCTAAATTCACCTGTGATCATAATTACAATAATGTAGCCAATCATGGCGTTAATATTGAAGTCGCTTTGTGGTGATAAAATATTTGCTTGAAGTAAAAAAAGTTGGCCAACAAGCAAACATAAAATACTAATAAAGCCTTTTGAAAAGCCATAACGTAGAGAAACTAAAAGTGGGCCAAGTACAGGCCACGAAAACCCTCCCTCAGTCCAAAATGGGTCCTCTGCGTTAAATAATACAGGCAGCCCTAAAGCAAGCGCGGTAAATATAAATACCTCAGCCCATATTTGTAGCTCAGGAACGTCTCTTGGTCTAAGGAAATGTGTTTTCACTCACTAACCTCTATATAAGAAATTAAATCGGCAATCACATCTTGTGCTGTTGCTGCAATGCTATCGCGGCCCCAACCACTTTTAGCAATAGTACCGGTCCAAATCGGTGTTGTTTGTCCATTTACAGTGAGTGATAATGTAAGTGCAACAACGGGTTCGCCATCAAGGCCAGCTTTGTAGCGCCACTCTTCAATACTGCCTGTTAATACATAGTCAGCTTGTTGAGTGTTTAACCACTGCATAGCATTGTCTAAGCGGTATTGATCGTCCAGTGGTGGAAGCTCTTTGGTGTTAACGCGAGGTGCGCGTATAAGAGTTGGTAATTTATTTTGTTGCCAAATACTGGCTAAAATATCTTCAGCACGCTCACCTGCAAGCGGTGTTTGAGCATGATTAACAAGTGGCATTAATGCCACTGTTTTTAAAGGGCTAAGCTCTACATCATCAGCAACTCTGCTGGTGGTACATGCTGATAATAGTAATACCAAACACGGTATAATTAAACGAAACATACTCTCTCCTAACATTAAAAATGTACGTAATAACCTAATTGTAATTGTGTATCTGAGTTACCCACTTTATTACTACTTTGGTAACCCAGCTGTAATTTAAATAAATCATCGCCTAGTACAGACCAACCTGCGCCACTCGAAACAGATACATCTACTGTATCGTTAAGTGTTTGATAGCCAGTACTTATATCGAATAGCCATGAAGGGTTTGCGCCTAAATAAGGCGGCTCTAACGAACCCGTTGAGGCAAATGAGGTACCTAGTGCAAAGCGCCTAAATGGTTGAAGGTCAACTCTTAGAGGTCTTGTGTCTGTATTTATTAATGCATTTACACGTTCAAAGTCTTGCCATTGTGCACTAAAATAAGCGTTCCAAATTGGGCGATCTTTTAAAATGCTGTACTGGTAACGTGCATAATATTCTTGGCCATTAATGAGTGAGCTGCCATCGTCTCTTCGAGAAAAAGACATCGCTGCTGCTGATAGTTGTACGTTTTGTCTACCATCAATGTTGTAGTTAACATAGGCCGTGGCTTTATCTAGTTGAGCATAACTAAGTAGCGCTTCTGATTGGCGGTTTTCAACATTATATTCAAGCTTTAAACCTATCTGTGTACGCGAATCCCATTGATAACGAGAGTCTAAGCTAAGACCTTGGCGGCTAACTAAGCTGCCTTGGTGAGAATCTATTTTTGCATCAAAATACCAACGACCAAATGTCATTTTATCTTCTATCGCAAACAGTAATCCGTTGTTATCAAGATTTTGCTGATTACTTAAACTTAATTTCCATTGCCCATTAGCATAAGGAAAATAAACGTTTACATCGTACTGGCTACTGTTTAAACCAGCCTCTGGCGATAGGTTAATTTCAAGCGCCCTAAAGTAGGATGCACGTGCATTTCTAAGTAAGCTCAATTGTGATTCGTCAAGCTCACCAGTCAGTTCTTCATACCAACGCTGCATTGTTGCGTATGGCTGCTTTAGATAGAGTAGGGCGTTTAGTTCATCTAATTTGCTTAGTGAGCCTTCTGCTAAAAGTTGTTTCGCTTTATTAAATTCGCCGTTGGTCATATAAAGTTGTAGTTTTTGCCATGGCTCTAATTTTTGTGCAGCTCTGCGCGCTAACCACCAGTTTGTTTGGGGCTCACCAATAGTGTCGGGGGCAAGTTCTTCCATTGTGTTTAATTGCATTAAATGAGGAACAGCCATCGCGCCCGCCCAGCGGAACATTAAGCCTCTGTATGCATATTTATCTTTAGGTAAGTGTTGCAGTAAATAGTGATTAAGTTCAGCAGCATTTGCATAATAACCAAGTTGCTTCATTACATCGGCTAAGTTAACCAGTGTTGTTAAATCGCTTGGATCTGCAATGGCTAATTTACGCAAATAAAAGTAAGCACTGTTATATGACTTTTCGTGAATAGATAAGCTTGCTAATAGCTGGGTCCACGCATAGGAAGGGTCGCTTTGAGAATAGCGAGCTAAAATGCGGCTAATCATCACGGTGTCGTGCATTTGCAGCGCTAACCAACCTTGTGCCAGCAAAACATCAGAGTCATATTCACTTAATTTAGCGGCGCGGTTTAAAGTCGTATAAGCTGAATTTAAATCACTTTGGTTTTGATACCAATTTGAAAGAATTAACCAAGCAGGGTAGAGAGCTTTATTGTAGCGCTGCTTATCAAGTTCAGCATGAATACGTGCAACTGATTTAGCATCATTTACTTGTGTGCTTAATAATGCAATTTGAATCAATTGACGGTCAGTTTGCGACTCACTTTTCCATAAATAATCAAGAAGCTCCTGAGGCCGACCTTCAAAGCGCAGTTGTTGGTAGTGCAGCATGTCGCCTACGCTCAAAGGACTTATTTTTTGTAACTTCTCTAATGCATATACCTCATGAGCTTTGTCCTTAACTCGCATTGCCATGTCAACATTGGCGCTCCAAAACTCATCGTCAGAACTTTCATGTTTGTTTTTTAGTACTTGCAGAGCTGTAGAAAAGTCATCATCTAGCCAAAATGCGCGGGCAATCCAAAGTAAATCTTCTTCATTTTTAGGCCCTTTATATGTAGGCCACAAAGCTCTTAATGCTTTTAAATTACCAGTATCGTGAAGTACTTTTGCTTTCCAATATTGTGATAATGCACTTTTACCATTTATTTGCTCAAAGCGTTCAATATTATTTAATTCTTGCTTTGTGTTACCAATAAATTCGTTAGCTTGCATCCAATTAGCAAAGCCATTACCTTTTAGATTTCTATTTTGGGCTTTATATTCGTATATATCATTAGCGTCTTGGTATAAATATAAAGCGGTGGCATCGTTAATACTATCGGTAAGCATCGCAGGAGTTACAGCTTTGTTAGACATTAGCCATTTAAACTCTCGAAGTGCTTCTTTAGGCTTGTTTTGCCAGCGCTTTATCTTCCAATTTAATAAATGTAGCTCTTTGTCAGCTGGGCTTTGTAGTAATAACTTTGCGAGTAATTGCTCTGCCCCTTTTGCATTTGCATTTGCTAAACGCAGGTGCATCGCTTGTGTTAAGTACTCTGTGTTATTTGGCTCAGCTTTTAATAAACTTTCAATGGCTTGAGCCGCATCTTCTGTATTGCCTGCTAAGTTAGCCAAATAAAGTGTGCGTTTAATATTGGCTTGGTCGCCATAGGTTTTCCACCATGCATAAGCTTGTATCGGGTTATTTGCACCAAGTGCAGTTTCAATCGCTTTAGCTGCAATATCAGCATTTATATTTGTTTTATAAATAGCGAATGCTTTGTCTGGTTCGCCTGCACTTAACCAGTAATCGGCTGCAAGGAGAGGCTGTTTATTTTTTTGATAGTACTGAGCAACTTTTGCATTTAACCCAACTGCTTTTGCAATAGTTAATATTTGTTCGTTCCAGTTTTTATGAGCACCAATTTTTAAAGATAGTTCTTCAAAGCGGTCGTCAACTTTAGCACCGCTTGCTAGCCATAATGAGTAGAGCAGCTTTATTTCAAGTGTTGCTTTGCGCTCACCCCTAGGTAGCTTTTCAAGCTCGTTAGTAGCTTGTGAATACTCACTAAGCCCTATATGTAGCTCAACTAATTTTGCGCGTAGCTTTTCGTTGTCGGGCTCTGTATTGAGCGCTGCATTAAGGTAAGACTTCTCAAAGGTATAGTCTTGTGAAAGTTCATCATCTTCAAAAAATAAGGTGTGAGGAAATAATGCATAAAGTGCAAAGCAACTTACAGCTAATATTGCTAATATTGTTTTTACAGAAATTAACTGAGGGCGCTTTTTAGCATTCATTATGGAGCGACTCCATTGCAGTTAAGATAGCCATAAAATTGACCTTTTGGCAGATTAAAGTGCGTCACATTAGCGCGTGAAATACCTTTAAAGTGCTCTCCCAAACTAGATACAAACTCGCAAGAACGTGCATTTATTAAATCAAGTGAAGCAGGTACCCACGCTTTAAAGCTAACAGGTCCGTTAACTTGCCAGTTATCAATAACAACATTTGCAGACGCTAAATAAGGTTTTTTACTATTTTGACTGTGATCAAAGCTAAGACGAGCTACGTTATTAATAATGTGTATATAGTCACCTTTTTCAGTTACACCCGATACACCTTCACTTTGAGCTATGTTTGGCATATCAAAATCAGTAGGAATTCGTAAAGTACGAATGTATTTTGAGCTAAATAGCCATTCATTATTACTGTTTTTTGCAAGTGCAGAAAAATAAAAATCTTTTGCTACTTTTGCATAATGGCTTAAATGCACAGGCGTATTTGGTCTTGCTAAAACATAATCTATGTTGTGTTTAAGAGCGTCTAAACCCGCAAGAACTTCACCTGAATAAAAGTGATAGTAAATAGTGTAAGGTTTTAACCTATATGGCTTTTCTGTAATTTCGAAAGTTTCAGTTAAGCGTCTAAAGCCATAATAAGGGCCATGCCATAAGTTAGTGTAAACATTTTCATTTAATATGGGGGCATAAATTTGATACAGCAAATCTCTTTCAGGGCGGCCAATAGGTGATATATGTGTAAGGCTAGGGTTATCGGAATTTACATCAGTGTTGCCGCCATTGACGTTTAGCACACCAGCATCACGAGCCAGTTCAAGCGCTTTAGGACCAGGTGTTGCATCGCCTGACCATAACATCATCACTGTTTTTTTATTTTTAGGTGTGAGTTTTCCATCAATATATTTTATCGAATCTGTAATTTCTTTTTTAAGGCTGATGGTGTTGTAGCCAGGTACATCTAGATGAAAACCGTAATCAGTGTCGTCTTCATCTATTTTTTTTCGCCCAGATAGAGCAGTCCAAAAATAGGGGTGGCTATAGGTGTGTGAAGCAACTTCTACGTAAGGCAGCTTAAAAATACTACGTGCAATGCCTTCAAGTTTGGCACTTTGTTTAGCGTGAATACCGCCTTCTTCAATGTCAGCTTGGATCACAGATGACGTCAAAGGCAGTTTATAGCGTTTAATTATTTCATCTCGAATCACTTCTGCTGAATATGGCTTACCTTCGTAATGGGCAACACTTGTAAATCCATCGCCATCAATATGCAGCGTAAGCATTCGCCTGCCACTTTCGGTGGTTGTATCTGGCACTAATATAGGTGGTAATTCCATAGCCTGAGTTAGTAGTGTACGTGGATCAATAACCCATTTGCTGCCTTCCATCGGAAAGGTATCAATTAGCCAAGGAGCAACCACGACTGCGCCATATTTAGTTTTAGCCGCTTGTACAACTATTGTGTCATCCGATGATTTTATTGTAATTAAAGGAGTCGCTTCAGTTGCTAATTTTAGTAAATATGGTTTGACGATAGGGGGAGGTGTTGTGGATTCTCCTTTGAGCCAAGGTGCAAAGCTATCTTGTTTATATGGACCTTCAGGTAGTGTGTTTAACGACTCAATACCCATGCTAAATAGTAATTTAGTTGACTGTGGTAACTCGCCTAAAATAAGTTCTGGCACAACACCTAAATTAGCTTCAAGCCAATTGGTAAGTGTTGGCGTGTAAAATGCGTCACTTGATGTCCACGAAATAATACCAGCATGTAAGCTAGGATCAACCAAAGGTAAATCGCGCTTTGCCATATCTATGTAATCAGGTATGTACCCCAAATACTCAATCATGGTCGCAAGCTTTAAATGTACGGTAGTGTAAATGAGTGGTTTTACATTACTATTGTACGGAATGAGGATGCGTCTTGGTACTGGTGATATAGTTGATGTACCCCATGTTTGTAAGTGCCCATCTGTTACCCAGGGAGTAAAGCCAGCTTGTTTTATTTTTTGCGCCATAGCAAGGCGGTTGTCAGGCTGTGCATAATCAATAACTTGTACTTTAAAACCTAAGTTTTGTGCTGTTTTTAATTGTGCGCTTAGCCAAGCTTGATCGTTTTCAGTAGTTAATTTGTAGCTGTTATTAGTTGGGTTGTAATGGCTATATAAACCTTCAGCAACTAAGTCATTAGCTAGACCCGTTAACTTTGGTAATAACTCAAAGCCTCGATTAAGAATAAGATGCTTATTAAACGTATCAGAGAGGTTTTTTATAATCGCGACTAAGCCATCTTGTTGATCTGATTTACTGTGCTTGTCATCTAAAAGTTGATAACTGTCTAGGGTATCTAAAAATAAACCACTGAAACCACGTGCTTTTAAAGTAACTGCGCTATCTTGCATTTGTTGTTGCCAATGCGTAGATGTTAAATCGGAAATATGGCTATTCCAGTTAGGATTAACTGAAAGTGAAGACTTACTTTTATTAAACGATTCACCCACACTTAAATAAGCGTAAACAGCAATGTTTCGTTTTTTAAACCAATTAAGCTCGTGCTCGGTCACAAGATCAGGCTGGACTACAACGCGAGAATAAAAGGTCATTTCGGCTAATGGCATCGGCGCTGAGTAGTAAAAAGCGATACTATTATTTACAGGTGCTGAGAATGCATGAGCAGACACTAAAAGTGCAAGGTATAAAATATATTTCATTAATAATTCATTTTTATTAGATTATAACTGTGACTCAAAGTGATGCGTTCCGATTTCATTCTAGCTATTTGGTATTAGTGATATAGGCTTATTATATGTTAATAAAATATTAATATCTATATGTTCATTATTTATATGAACCTAAAATCTATACTAACATGAGTAATGCGCTAACTCATTACATAGGGATTAATTAGCCGCTTTAATACGCCATCAAATTAAGTTTAGATCAATACAGCCGTTAGAATTCTAAATCTCTTATTAAAGGGTGGGAAATTATACATTAATTAATACGAAGGTCTCAGTGTTTTTAGTGTCAAAATACCTACCTTGCGACTATAATATTCGCTAATTGAACATGGTATGAGTTTACTCCCACTAATTTTGTTTTTATTACTATGCTTTTAAACCCCAATAAAACGATGTAAATAGTCGTAATTTAATTTTTGGCTATTGTCGCTATATGTGCATTTATAAACCCCGGAGAAACAATGAGTAATTTAAGCTTGAAAAACAAACTTTTGTTGTTAGCTATATTGCCCTTAATGCTACTTTTGATTAGCTTGATGCTGAGCTCTTATTATTTAGAGAATAAAAATCAGCAACAAAATTTTGAAGCATTTCAAACTAAACTAATAAGTGACAAACAAACGTTGCTAAGCACCGAGGTGGAAATTGCCAGTAAAATTGTTCGCTATCAAATAGCAAATGGCTCTGAGCAAGATGCTAAAAATGCTTTAAGAGACTTAACGTTTGGTCAAGGTGGTTACTTTTTTATATACGACACAAATGGCGTTAGTGTTTTTCATGCATTATTAGGTGATGCTATTGAAGGGCAAAACAAAATAGGAATGACTGACCCTAACGGTAAAAAAATCATAGTGGGTTTACTAGATCAGGCTCGAAATGGCGGCGGCGCTTTTAACTATCATTTTCAAAAACCAAATACCACAGGCTTAGTTGAAAAGATGGGCTATGCAGCAATGATCCCAGGAACAAACTGGATGATTGGTACTGGCGCATATATGGATGATATAGACGCTGAACTACTTAAATACCAAACGGCAATGCAAGAGCACATGAATGATAAGGTAATGACCTTGTTGCTAATTGCTTTGTTTTGGGTTGTGTTAACAATTATATGTGCGTTAGTTGCTGCAAATACAATGGTAAAACCAATACAACGCATGGCGCAAAGCCTTGACGACATTGCAAAGGGTGAGGGCGATTTAACCAAACGTTTAGATATTGATACTAACGATGAAATAGGCCAACTTGGCGAAGCATTTAATATGTTTGTAAGTAAACTTCACGGCATTATTGCCAATGTGGTTGATGTAACACACGATGTAAAAACAGCCTCTAGTGATATAAATACACAAACACGATTAATTGAAGACAAGCTACTTAATCACAATCATGAAACAGACCTTGTTGCGACGGCAATTACCGAAATGTCGGCTACTTCTCATGAGGTGGCTCAAAATACGAATCAAGTAGCAGAGTCAACCCAAGCGGCAACGCAAGAAGTTGCTAAAGCGCAAGAGTGTGTTGATATTTCACTCAGTGAAGTATCTAACTTAATGGGCGAGATAAACTTAGCCGCTAAACAAGTTGATTCACTAAGTGATCAATCTAAAAAAATTAATAGCGTATTAAGTGTAATAGGCGGAATAGCCGAACAAACAAACTTACTTGCACTCAATGCTGCAATAGAGGCTGCGCGAGCGGGCGAGCAAGGCCGAGGATTTGCAGTTGTTGCTGATGAAGTAAGAAGTTTAGCTAGTCGTACTCAAGTTAGTACGCTAGAGATTAGTGAAATGTTGAGTGAGCTGCATAATTTAGTATCAGATGCCGTGGCCGCAATGCAAGCGAGTCAAAATAGCTGTAATCGCTCTGTTGAATCGTCTCGTGCTATTTCAGAAAGTTTAGGTGCAGTAACAAGTTCGGTTAGATCAATTAACGATATGAGTACGCAAATTGCAACGGCAGCCCTGGAGCAAAGTAGTGTTACAGAAGAAATAAATCGTAATGTATTTGCCATTCAAGAAATAGTTAATGAGTTAACTATTTCAAGTAAAACCACGTCTACTGTTGGTCAGCATTTAGCGGCGCGTGGTGAAAACTTAGGCCAGCTTGTTGGCCAGTTTAAAATTTAGCGAAATTTTAAACTATATAAAATAAAGCCGCAGACTGCGGCTTTATTTTTTGGCTTAGTTTTAGCTGCTTAATTTTTATAAAAATTATTGAATTTTTTGTATGTGCTAAGGTCTATCTGCATGCAAATATATCTACTATAGTGAAATAGCCATGCAAAATATGCCATCAATTAAACACTGCACTCGAGAAGAGTTAGCGCCAGAGCAAGACTTGGGGCGTTTAGTGTCTTTTTTACGTTCGAGATTAGCCACTCATGTCGATGCTAAATTACTCCCTATGGATTTAACGTCAGCGCAATATATTGTGGTAGTACTACTTGCGAGAGAGTCGGTTAATACGCTTGCAGGACTTTGCGAGTATATGGTTTATGATCGTGGCGCTATGAGCCGTTTACTAAACCGACTTGAAGAAAAAGGGCTCATTATTAAAACACAATGTGAGCTTGATAAGCGCTCAACTATTTTGTGTTTAAGTGAAAAGGGTAAAGTCCTTTGTCCAGAAATAATGCCAGTAGTAAATGAAGTATATGCTCAAGCATTAAGTGGTTTTTCAGAACCTGAAAAAAACCAAATAATAGACTTACTCTTCAAAGCTATAAATAACCTCGATTCATTACCCGAAGTAGCCCCTCACAAATAGATTATCAATAAAATAGCGATACTGTTTCAATAGAAAGTTAGCGTGCAAATTAGCTGATCTGATTGTGCGTAGAATCTAACTTTGATAATATAGTTGCCTAGGCAATCAGTGTTATCATCTTGTTAGGTTTGTTATGATTGAAAATAATTTGTTAGTACAATTACAGCAGCAATATCCAGAACATACTTTTATGCAACATCACTTAAGTGTTGTTCATAAGGGGCGTTTTGCTAACGCGATTGTGTATCGATATAAAGATGATGAATTTGATTTAATCGTAAAAGATTTTAGCCAAAGCCCGTGGCTTATTCGCAAAACATTTGCGCGACTATCTGTAAATCAAGAATATAAAGGATTGAGCCGATTAGCTGAGCTTGACGCAGTTGCTAATCGCTTTTGTAGGTTATCGCCGATAGCTGTGGCTTATAACTATATTGAAGGCACGCCACTGCGTTCTTTAATTCATGAAGACAAAACTCTACCTGTTAACTTTTTTAGTGAGCTTGAGCGTCAAGTAGCAAAAATGCACCGCAAAGGCATCGTACATTTAGATTTGCGTAATATGGGTAATATTTTATGTGGTGCAGACGGTAAGCCTTATTTTATCGACTTTCAGTCAACCATTAGCTTTTCACGTTTTCCGCGCTGGTTGCAACGCTTTATGCGAGGGTCTGACATGTCAGGTGTATATAAAGCATGGAATAAATTGGGCGAGCAACCTTTGCCACAATCTAAGCAAGACTATTTAGAGCGCTTTAATCACGTGCGTAAACGCTGGATTTTTAAAGGTTACCCAATACAGCGTGGCTATGCCTGGGGCGCTGCACTTATTACTCAATTTGTAGATTCTGATTTAGTACGAAATATTACCGATAGACTTTAATTTAAAGCACAAACCGTAATTTAAAAACACCTAATTCATTGTGTGATTTTGCCCATATTAGCCTGGCTAATATGGGATTTTTTTTATTATAAGTAATCCCTTTGGTTTGCTTACTTGTCGTTTAATCTCTTAAAAATAATTCCTTTTACTGTTTTTTTAATTTTTTAAAATAAATATTAGTACTGCATTTAGTTTGCCCATACAATGCGCAAAAATAGCATGCGCATGCTTAATAAGTTCACGTTTTTTCTGCAATTTTTTATTGTTCAAGTAAACTGTGAGTAATGTACGCTTTTAAATTTAAGGTTTTAAGATGATTGAGTATCCGGTAGACCAACTTCCACAACTCATAAATGATTTATTGCAATGCGATACAACAGAACGTAAAAATAAATTATTAGCAGATGCGCAGTTGACGCTTTCTACAGAGCACCTGTCATTACTTTTTGAGGCGATACCAAAAGAACAGCGACTTGAAATTTGGCAGTTACTTGACGAAGACACGCAACACGAAATTTTTGTTAATTTAAGTGACGACAGTTGTCTGTGGTTACTGCAAACACTAGAAGACACTGAGGCTTTTAAGCTTCTTGATGAAGTGAATGTAGAAGAGTTACTGGAACTTGAAGAAGTTATACCAGAGCGATTTGTTGAGTATGCAAAAAGGCAACTCGATGAAGCGCAAACCAAACAATACGACTTAGCGCAGCAATACCCGCCAGAGCAGCTTGGTCACTGGTTAGGTTTTGACTTTTTAAAAGTATCAGAGAAGCTAACCGCCGGTGGCGCTAAAAAATTGCTACATAAAGGTTTACCGCAATACAGTGAAGTTATTTATTTAGTAAGCCGTAAGGGCAGCTTAATAGGTGAGGTTGCGGTAAATGATTTAATAAAAGCCAGCGACACCGATAACTTAATGACATTGGCAAATCATGACTTTTCATCGCTCCATGCTGATGATGATTTATATGAAGCAGCAGAAGTGGTTATCCACAGTGAAAAAATGGCATTGCCAGTGGTTAACGCAGATAATAAATTACTCGGACGATTAACCATTGCCTCAGCGTATGAATTACGCCAAGAAATTGCTGATGAAGCTGCCGCTAAAGCCGGTGGTTTACGTGAAGACGAAGACCTGTTCGCAAGTGTGCGAAAAAGTGCTAAAAACCGTGGTATATGGTTAGGTATTAACTTAGCTACTGCCTTTTTAGCGTCTTGGTTCATCGGTTTATTTGGCGCAACTATAGAGCAGGTTGTAGCACTAGCTGTATTAATGCCAGTTGTTGCTTCTATGGGGGGTATTGCAGGTAGTCAAACATTAACCGTTATTGTGCGTGGTTTAGCGCTTGGACAGGTTACAGACTCAAACCGTAATGCATTACTAAAAAAAGAGCTACGTGTTGGCGCTGTAAATGGCTTGGTATGGGCGTTTGTAATAGGTCTGCTTACATTCTTATGGTTTAATGATTTAATGCTCAGCATTACAATAACGGTAGCCATTTTATTGAATTTAGTCGCGGCGTCACTAGCAGGTGTTGTTATTCCGTCTATTTTAGACAAAATGAAAATTGATCCTGCGTTATCTGGCTCGGTAATTTTAACTACTGTTACTGATATTGTTGGGTTTGTTACCTTTTTAGGTTTAGGCAGTTTACTGCTTTTATAAGCCTTATACCAATTCGCTTAATTAAGCGGATTGGTATTACTTACAGGAAAATACAATGACCTTTGAAGTCATGATTTGGTGTGCAATTGCTTTGTGTATTTCACAATCGGCAATATTTTCGGGCTTAAACTTAGCGTTTTTTTCGCTAAGCAGACTCCAGCTCGAAATGGAAAGCACAAAAGGGAACGAAGCTGCCATAAAAGTGATGGCACTTCGAAACGACTCTAACTTTTTATTATCGACTATTTTATGGGGTAACGTAGGTATAAACGTACTGCTTACGCTACTTTCTGATTCTGTTTTAATGGGCGCTAGTTCGTTTTTATTCTCAACTATCGCGATTACTATTATTGGTGAAATTACGCCGCAAGCTTATTTTTCGCGTAATGCACTTAAAATGGCGAGCCTACTTTCACCACTCATTAAGTTTTATCAAATTCTGTTTTATATAGTTGCTAAGCCAACGGCTTTAATACTTGATGCATGGCTAGGTAAAGAAGGGATTACGTACTTTGCTGAAAGTGAGCTCAGAGGTATTATTCGCAAACACATAGAAGCGGAAGAGGCTGATGTTCAGCACGTTGAGGGAATTGGCGCACTTAACTTTTTTAGTTTAGATGAAATAAGCGTAACCAAAGAAGGGGAGATAATTGACCCAGACTCTATTATTTCTTTGCCGACTAAGCTTGATTTACCTATTTTCCCAGACCTTACATTAACGACTGATAATGAGTTTTTACGAAAACTACATAAGTCAGGTTATAACTGGGTGATCATTACCAATGAAGACGGTTGGCCTTTATTAGTGGTAGATGCTGACGGCTTTTTACGTTCAGCCTTGTTTGAACCAGAGTCGTTCGACCCTTATCATTATTGTCATAGACCTATTATTGTTGCTGATGAAGCGATGCGCCTGAGTGAAGTTATTTTAAAAATACGGGCTAGTCATTCTTTAGATAAATCGTTTGATGGGGCCATTGATCACGATGTGGTGTTAGTGTGGAGTGATGTGAAGCGCATTATTACCGGCGCTGATATATTTGGTCGGTTACTCAAAGGTATGAGTGCACCAAAACTCGAACTGCATGAAAATACAGAGAATAAAAAGCCGCTATAAAGCGGCTTTTTTGTATTCAATAGAAAGGAGGGTTATGCCCAACCTTCGTAGCGCTTACGACGCGACAACACTATCGTTAATATAATACCTAAAAATAGGCCTAAAAACGCAATAGCACCACCGTAAGTGAGTAGCTGGCGTTTCTCTTTTGAGCTAGCAGCTTCTTTTTGGGTGCGCTCTTGTTCTAGCGTTGTTTTAAGCTTAGTAATTTGGGCCGATAACTGCAGGTTTTGATCAGTTAAAGTTTGGTTTTGCTCTTGTAGCTGCGGAAGTTCTATTTGAGCTTGGCGCAGGTTTTCTTGCATAGTGCTCATTTCGCTACTTAGTGTTTTGTACTGTTGGTGTAAGCCTGCTGTTTTGGTAACAAACTTAGTTTCTATCCAACCTTCACGGTCTTTATCATCTTTAATTTTTATAAAGCCGTTTTCTTCAGCAGATAACAAGGTTAACTTTGTTCCAGCATCTACAGAGCCGAGTAGTCGATAATTTTTACTCGCACCAGATCGCATAAAAGTATATAGATTATCGATAATATAAGCGGTGTTTGCATTAGTTGAACTTGCAGGTTGTGCTTCTTGTGCATAACTCATAAATGTGGCGGCTGTTAAAAGTAGCCCTAATAAACAATGTTTTAGCATTTATCTACCTTGTTGATCTAGCTGTGTCCGTTATGAACGTGGTTTTATTTTACATAAGTAGTTAGATAGTATGGATTATATAGCTCAATAGCAAGACTGATATTGTAACTCGCCCCTGATATGACAAGAGAAATAAGACTAAAAAATTTGCATTGTTAAGGCGCTTTGTTTATTTTGAGCACTTATTTATTTTAAAGGTAATCCGCAAACCGAATGGATACTGAGATAGAACTGAAATTTTTGGTATCAGATGCCGTTATTCCACTGATCCCCTCATTAATTACTCAATTTGCAAAAACGGTGAAGAATAAACCGTCACGCAGTTTACAAAATGCATACTACGACACGCCAAGTCGAGAGCTAAGAGCGCTTGATATAGGCTTTAGAACGCGTTGTTCTGATAGCGAATGCGAGCAAACTATAAAGCTTGCAGGTGAAGTTGTAGGTGGCCTACACCAACGCCCTGAGTACAATTTACCAATTGAATCAAGCCGCCCTAATTTAATGGCGTTTGATGCTGATATTTGGCCTCATGGCATGCAAGTAAGCGCCATTTCAAAAAACTTGTATCCAATATTTAGTACTAACTTTATTCGTCGTACTTGGTTAATTGAAACCGAAAGTGGCGCTAAAATTGAAGTCGTACTCGATAAAGGTGAAATTGCGGCTTCGGGTAAAATTGAAATTATTAGCGAGCTTGAAATTGAGCTTGTTGAGGGCAGTCGTAATGAGTTGTTTGCGTTTGCAGATGTACTGGTTAGCCAAAACTGTATTCGTTTAGGATTATACTCTAAGGCTGCGCGTGGTTATCGCCTTGCTGATGAAAAACCTTTAACACCAAGCAAATCTATTGGTTTTGTTCAATTACCAAAGTCGACTACCCAAGAACGTGCTTTAGTTGAAGCCATGAATTTTGGCATTCGCTTTGTGCAAAAGCACGAGCAATGCTATTTCGATAAGCCAAGTTTAAAAACGCTTAAACGCGTAACTGATGGCATTAGCCTAATACGCCATACTTTTTGGTTGTATGACGATATAGTATCCAAAGAAAGTACAGAGCATTTACGTACAGAGCTTAAATGGTTATTAAGTGAATTAGCGTGGGTAGAAAACGCGATTCAATTAAAAACGTACACGTCTAAACGCCATGCTTTTTATAAAAAAATTAATGCAGCTCCAGCACTTACTCAAGTCATTGGTGATTTAAAAGAGTTACAGCCAAGCATTGACGATATAAATGCACTGTTTCATAGTGCGCGTTATAATCGTTTGTTACTGTCGTTAACTACGTGGTTAATTGATAAACAGTGGCGTAAAGATTGGGGGCAAATAGAGCTTCAAGCGGCTGAGCAAAACGTGTCGTCGATTGCGAGTAGGCTTTTTAATAAAGACTGGAAAAACCTGCACGAATTACTCCCTAAAGAACAAACACTCGATGTCGCTTCGTATTTAAACCTGCGCACTCAACTTGAAAATAGTTTACTGAGCGGTAACTGCTTAGGATCGTTATTTGATAAAGAAGAACGCCTAGAGTTTAGGTTGCCTTGGCTTGATATTTCTCATGGTATTTATGAGTTAAGTACGCTTGAATATTTAAAGCAGCTATGTGCAGGGCAAGAAGACGAACAGCTTGCTAAAATCCAATCATGGCTTGAGCAAAAGTCTGAATATTTGGTGAGTGCCATGGAGCAAAGTCGCCTTGCTTCATTTGATATAGAACCTTACTGGCAAAAATAAATGATGCACTTTTGTAATAAAATTCAGTTGCAAAAGTGCTTATTCGTTATTCTTTTATTAGTTAGTTTTAACACTTACGCTGAGCCAACATGGCATTTGTATAAAAACAAAAATGGCGTAAGTGTGTATTATCAAAGCCACAGTGATAATACCTTTGAAGTGAAAGCGCAGATGAGCGTGAAAGGTGTATCCACCAATGAGTTTTTAGAGTTACTTAGCGATACCGATGCCGCACCCCAATGGCTCGAAAATGTATCTCAGGTAGAGGTTATTCAGCACATAAGCCCATCAGAAAATTTAGTGTACAGTTATTTTAATTCTCCTTGGCCTGTTAGAGATAGAGATAGCATTACTCATTCTTGTTATTCACAGTTAACTGCAAATAAAAGCCAATTGCTTGTTAATGCGCGCCCTAATGAGCTGCCCCAAAATGATGGTGTTATAAGAATTACTACTTTAAATGCACGCTGGCTACTCAGTGAGGACAAAGGCCGCCTTGATATTGAATACCAAGTATATGCTTTGCCTGATGGGGCAATACCTACTTGGCTAAGCAATAAGGTTGGATTGAAAAGTACTTACAACACATTTATGAATTTGCACCAAATGCTCACACATAAAAAATACACTCCAAAACTACCTGTAATCAAAGCCGGTCAGTGCTAAATATCGAATATATAATAATTTTATGGTGTGTTGAGTAGTCTTTAACTACGCTTAAGCAATAATGACACGCTATTAATTGGAGAATTGATGAAGTATTTAGTGGCTATATTATGTTTGATGCACAGCTCATTCTTATTGGCTCAAGAATATACCTTTGGTGTAGTGCCGCAATATGAGCCGCAAAAGCTAAATGCTATTTGGCAACCTTTGTTAAAGCAAGTAAGTAAGCAAACAGGGGTAACAATAAAGCTAATTACAGTTGAATCTATTCCGGTATTTGAAAAAGCCTTTGCTGAAGGCGAGTACGACTTTGCATACATGAACCCATGGCATAGTGTTGTAGCGTACGAAAAACAGGGATATTTACCACTAATAAAAGATGCAGGGCGTAAGCTGCAAGGTATTTTGCTCGTAAATAAAAATAGTAATATTGATAATTTAAGCCAACTAGAGGGCGCCGAAATAGCATTCCCTGCTCCTAATGCATTAGGGGCATCATTATTAATGAGAGCTGATTTAGCACTGTTATACGGGCTTACAATAAAGCCTGTATATGTTCAAACTCATCCATCGGTATATTTAAATGTAGCGCTGCACTCAACAATGGCGGGTGGTGGTGTAATGGGCACATTTAAACAGCAACCAGAAAGCTTACAAAATAAGCTTAAAATTCTTTATAAAACGCGTGAAATTAGTCGCCATCCAATTGTAGCCCACCCTAGGGTTGATCCTGCAATACAGTTAAAAGTGCAACAAGCTATTTTAGATATTGGGCAAAGCCCAGAGCATAAACATTTACTTGCAGGTATCCCAATTATTAAACCTAGTATTGCAACTTTAGCAGAGTATCAGCAGTTGACTCAGTGGGGCTTGCGCTCATTTTATGTTGAAAATTAGAGGGTTTCGTAGTCTAAGGGCACAAAGCTTTATTGTTGTATTGCTTTGCGGCTTGCTTATGGCCTGTCTTTTTATGTTTTACGCCTTACCTGAGCAAGCGCGTTGGGTAAACGATGGGCTTTCAAAGGCTGCACAGCGTTCTTTAGCGCAGTTATCGACTTCTATAACGACTCCATTGTTAACTAGGCAGTATGCAGAGCTGTATGAAGAAATAGACAGCCAACTACAAACTCGCCCTAATTGGAAAAGTATTAAAATTGTTGATGTGGATTCAAATAACCAATTATACCCGCTTGAAAACTGGGTTGGAGCAAATGAAAATGGTGACATGCTGTTATCTCAGCAGGTGGTATTTTTAGATAAACCGCTGGCTAATATTAGCTTGGTTGTTAATTTTACGAATGAAATAAACGAATCTTCAAAACTTCATTACACCCTAATATATATACAATTTATTATTTTAGTTATCGTTTTTATAGGTTTAGCTTGGCTGGTGGATTACAGGGTTACGTCGCCTTTGAGGACGTTAAAACAGGGGTTTTCACGTTTAGCCAAAGGTGACTTTGATTGCCATATAGATAAGCAACAACAAAATGAAGTAGGCAGCGTAATAAGTGCATTTAATAACATGGTTGATGAGGTTGCTAATAACCATCAAAAATTAAATGTATTACGAATTCAGGCTGAGTCAGCAAGTAAAGCAAAGTCAGATTTTATGGCCAGTATGAGCCACGAATTAAGAACCCCGTTAAATGCAATTTTAGGCTTAGCCCAATTGTATGGATATGATGAAAGTGCTAATAAAATACAAAAAGAAAACGCGAAAAGCATTTATCAAGCTGGAGAACATTTACTATTACTCATAGACGATGTACTTGATTTGACCGCTATTGAGTCGGGTAATATGCAGTTTAGTTTTTCTTATGTGCCTATTAAAAGCATATTAGAGGAGTCAGTAGAACTCGTCACTGAGCTTGTTAAAGGGCACTCAATAACACTGCAAACCCAGGGTTTAGAGTCCTTAGAAGGGTTGAGAGTTTATATTGACCAGCGCCGCTTTAAACAAGTGATGCTTAACTTGCTTTCAAATGCGATTAAATACAACAAACCAAATGGCAGCATTAATATAAATTGCCGAGTGTTAAGTAATAAACAATGCGAAATAGATGTAACAGACACCGGATGTGGATTTGCTCCAGATGATATTTCTCGCTTATTTAAACCTTTTGACCGTTTAGGAGCTGAAACCAGTAAAGTAAATGGCACGGGTATTGGTTTAGTGATAACTAAGCAACTGGTAGAGCGCATGCAGGGTTCTTTAAGCGCGCAAAGTGAGCAGCACAAAGGTTCTTGTTTTACACTAAACTTTAACAGCTTTGATGAAGCTGACTTGCCAGCACAAGTGCAATCTCCTCAAATAACACTGCAAAGCATAGATACAGTAACTCTTCCTACGCTTGAGGTTTTAGTTGCAGAAGATCAGGTTACAAATCAGCAAGTATTAAAACAGCAATTAACCATGCTTGGAGTGTGTTCTACTTTTGTAAGTAATGGCGAACAAGCTTGGGAAAGTCTGCAAAATAAACACTTTGATATTTTACTAACCGATATTCAAATGCCTTTACTCGATGGGTTAGGGTTAGCTAAAAAAATACGCGAAAACACCCGTTTTGATAAACTGATCATAATTGCAATTACTGCCAATATTACCAAAAACAATATAGATAATTGTTACAGTTGTGGAATGAATGGCTTTTTAACCAAACCCATTGAGCTTGTTAAGTTAAAGTCGCTATTAATGGAGCACTCTCAAACAATAGTTAATACATGTTCCGAAAAATCAGATGCTGAAAATATAGCTTTAGATAGTTTTGATCAACTCGATATTACGCTGCTAAAAGCAATGCTTGGTGATGATCCTACTGTGCACTGCATGGTGTTTAATGCGTTTTTACAAACGGCAGGGGAGCAAATTAAATTAGCTAATGCGTATGCTAAGAGTAAAAATTATGTTGATTTAGCTTTTCAGGCCCATGCCTTAAAGTCGTCTTCAAAGTCGGTTGGGGCTATTAGACTGGCTGAGATATGCCAGCAGATCGAAACGTATGCAGAAAATGAATCTATTGATGACAATGAAATGCAAAGCCTCGAGTTCTGCTTTAACGATGTAGTAACACAACTTAAAAGCTATTGTTTACGATATGAAAAACGCACATAAAAAATGGCTCCTAAAGAGCCATTCTTTATGTTTTAAATACTTTAGTATTTAGCCGCTTCCCCTTCCTTAGGTAAAGCGTCTTGTATAAAGTCACGTAAATCGTTGTTAGAGCTTTCTAAGTCAGCGTGGCGAAGGTACATCATATGCCCACTTCTGTAGCCTTTAAAGCTCAAACGGTCTTTCATTTTACCGCTTGGGTCTAATTGCCATAACGTATATTTAGCGTCAAAGTAATTGGTTGCACCATCAAAGTATCCTGATTGAATCATCACGTTTAAGTAAGGGTTTTGCGCCATAGCTAAACGTAGATTTTCGCCCGTATTATTACCGGTTCTATCCCATGGGTGAACATTACCAAATAAATTATATTTTACATCCGTTTTATAGTTTAGCTCTTCACGCAAGTAGTGATTAATTGCAGGAGTGAAAGAGTGTAACCAAGAGGTAAGTTCAGCCCAGTAGTCTGGGGATTCACCCGCGTCTCTTTTATCCATTCCTAAATAACGAGAATCTAAGCGCCCCACAGTTTGACCGCGATCACGCAGTAGCTCTTTCCAGAAAAATTGAGTTGGAACATCTAAGTTATTTTGTTCAACAAATTTTTCTGATAAGCCAGCGTAGTGCGCCATTTTTGTAATAATTCGACGTTTTTCTTCAGCATTAATAAAGCCACCCTTAGCAAGCGCTGGGATTAACTCGTTTACAGTAAACTCTTCAACTTCAGGTAATAACTCGTCTAGGTCTTTAGCTTGTAAATCGGCTTTAAGTGCTTTGTGATACCAAGCAGTGGCTGCAAAGTAAGGTAAGCGGTTAGCGGCTTTAATCGGACCATCGCGTTTAATACCAATATCGGTAGGGGATACTAGTACAACACCGTTTATGTACATCCATTGACTATTTTGAAGCTCATGAGCAAGACCTGACACGCGTGTTGTACCGTAGCTTTCACCTATTAAAAACTTAGGCGAGCGCCAGCGCTCAGCTCTATTTACAAAGGTATTTAACCACTCAGCAAGGTATTTAATATCGGCATTAACACCAAAAAACATTTCTTTTTGTTTTGCTTTAGAAAGGAGTTCGCCTTTTTCGTTTTCAAGTACGCGAGAATAGCCTGTATTTACAGGGTTTACATAAACAATATCGGCAATATCAAGTACAGAATATGGGTTGTCTTTTACCCCGTATGGTTGAATTGGATAGCCTTCGTCATCAATTTTTAATACACGAGGCCCTGTATAAGCAAGGTGCATCCATACCGAAGCCGAACCTGGCCCGCCATTAAAAGAAATAAGTAATGGGCGGGTTGTTCTGTCGTCAACTTTGTCGCGGGTGTAGTAGGTGTATTGCAGTGTAGCAACCGCGTCGCCTTTATCATCCCATACAGGTTGTGTACCTGTAGCAACAGTGTAGTTAAAACGTTGACCGTTGATTTTAGCTTTATGTTGAGTAACAACTTTGCTGTCTACATCAATACGACGTTGGTTATCGGCAAGCGTGCTTGTACTGATTATTAATGCAATAACGGTTATCGGTAAACTGATAATACGACTAAGCTTCATTAGGTATCCTTATTATTGTTGATACACCATTAAAGACATTAATGAGCTAAATAACAAAAGTATTGAGACTAGTGGCCGATAATACTAGTTAAGTAAGTGTTTAATACACATGTAGATGCGTATTAATCACTTCTATAGTTATTTTGGGTTGGGTTTCTTTATTTAGTTAATTACAAAATTCAGGTATATTGCGGGCCTGCTTGTATTGATTTTATATACAAGCTATCACCAAAAAACCTAATGGATTACGCTTTCAAGCACATAAGTGCACTCTACACTGGATGTTTATTGATAAATGCTATTACGGTAATAGCATTGTATTTTTGTTTTATTACAAAATTAATTAAAGGTAAAGAGAAGCTTTATGCAAAGAGTATTAGTGGTTGAAGACAGTAAAGTCGTGCAGCAGGTGCTTCGCCACTTAACGGCACAATACCTCGATGTAGCTGTCGATTTTGCTTGGTCTTTAGCTGAATGCGCGACTTATGTAGAAAAGTACGATTATACGCTTGCCTTAGTTGACTTAACTCTGCCAGATGCTCCGCACGGTGAAGTAGCAAAATATACTTTATCTAAAAAAATTCCTACCGTTGTTTTAACCTCAAAAATAGATGAGTACAAGCGCCAACAAATGCTTGAATTGGGTGTGGTTGATTATGTCATTAAAGATAACCGCGATTCTTACCATTACGCCGTTAAACTCGTTGCGCAATTGCTAAGAAACCAGGGGTGTAAGGCATTAATAGCAGATGACTCATTACTAAGTCGCTCGTTAATGAAGCAAATGCTTGAAAAGCAATTGTTTGATGTAACAGATGCCCATGACGGTCAGCAAGCACTCGAAATATTAAAAGCTAATCCTGATATAAAGCTACTAATGACTGATTACGCTATGCCCTCTATGGATGGTTTTGAGCTGGTTAAAGCTGTGCGTAATTTTAGAGGCCGAGACGATTTAGCAATTATTGGTTTATCGGGCGCTGGGAAACATGGGCTATCAGCGCGATTTATTAAATACGGCGCTAATGACTTTTTAACAAAGCCATTTATGAATGAGGAGTTTCATTGTCGTGTACTTCAAACAATGGAGCAGCTGTCGTTAATTTCAGATATTAAGGAAAGTGCACATAGGGATCATTTAACAGGGCTTCATAACCGACGCTATTTTTATCAATATGCAGAAAAGCTTCTTAAAGGTAAAAATCAAAAAAATACTCTTGCATTGCTTGATATCGATTTTTTCAAAAATATTAATGATACGTTCGGCCATGAAGGCGGCGACCAGGCCTTAAAGCAGGTTGGTTCTTTAATACGATCTACATTTTCAAACTTTACGGTTGCACGCGTTGGCGGAGAAGAGTTTGCCATAATATTACCTGAAATAGAGTTAGAACGCGGTCGCGAATACTTTGAAGCATTCAGGAAAAAGATGGCTAGTTACGATTTTTCTATTAGCGATAAATCGATTAAAATTACCACGAGTATAGGCTTAGCTGACTTTCAAGACACTAGTTTAACGCAGGCAATGCGTGTTGCTGACAAAGCATTATATCAAGCTAAAAGCCAAGGCAGAAACTGTGTGGTATAACCTTTCTTAATAAAGCTAGGTACGCGATAAATATATAGAGATATACCACGCACCAATGTAGCTGACTTGTTAAATTAACGCACCTAATTGGTGCGTTTTTTTTGATCTTGAGTTTGTGTTTTGTATTAACTTGTTGTTTTTAAAAGTATAAAAATAGTGGCACAAAGGTTGGATTGTTTAACCCAATAAGATAACAATAAAGAGTCCGAGGGGGCCGCTATGAAAATGATTAGTGCAATCATAAAACCATTTAAATTAGATGACGTGCGTGAAGCACTCGCTGATTTAGGAATTGAGGGGATGACAGTAGTTGATGTTAAAGGTTTTGGACGTCAACGAGGTCATACTGAGTTATATCGTGGTGCAGAATACCAAGTAGATTTTATTCCTAAGATCAAACTTGAAATTGCAACGCGTACTGAAAATTGTCAACGCGTTGTTGAAGCAATTACTAAAATTGCATCAACAGGTAAAATTGGTGACGGTAAAATTTTCGTGTACGACTTAGATCAAATTGTTCGTATCCGTACTGGCGAACTTGACGAAGAAGCAATTTAAGGGGGTCTCATGGAAAATACAATAATAGAACTAAAGTTTTCACTCGATACCTTCTATTTTTTAATATCAGGTATATTAGTAATGTGGATGGCAGCAGGTTTTGCCATGTTAGAGGCGGGCTTAGTTCGCTCTAAAAACACAGCTGAAATTTTAACTAAAAATGTCGCGCTATATTCAATTGCATGTACGATGTTTTTATTAGTTGGCTACAACATTATGTATGTAGACAATGCCGAAGGTGGTTTCATTCCTTCAATAGGCGCTTTAATTGGTACGCAAGCTGCCGATGCTGACCATTCTTTAGAATCTGACTTTTTCTTCCAAGTAGTATTTGTTGCAACCGCTATGTCGATTGTATCGGGTGCTGTTGCTGAGCGTATGAAACTGTGGGCTTTCCTAGGTTTTGCTGTAGTACTAACTGGTTTTATCTACCCTATTGAAGGTTACTGGACATGGGGTGGTGGTTTCTTATCTGAAATGGGCTTTGTTGATTTTGCAGGTTCTGCAATTGTACATGGCGCAGGCGCAGCAGCTGCATTAGCAGGTGTGTTAATTCTAGGTGCTCGTAAAGGTAAATACGGTAAGAACGGTGAAATATACCCGATTCCAGGTTCAAACTTACCACTTGCTACACTAGGTACATTTATTTTATGGATGGGTTGGTTTGGCTTTAACGGTGGTTCTCAATTACTACTTTCTGATAAAGAAAACGCAACTGCAGTAGGCCAAATATTACTTAATACTAATGCTGCCGCTGCAATGGGTGCTATTGCAGCACTGTTTGTGTGCAAAGTACTTTGGGGTAAATCAGATTTAACCATGGTATTAAATGGTGCGTTAGCTGGCTTAGTTGTTATTACAGCAGACCCTTTATCACCATCACCATTAATGGCATGTCTACTTGGTCTACTTGGTGGTGCACTTGTTATATTTAGTATCATAGCACTTGATAAAGTTAAGATTGACGATCCAGTGGGCGCTATCTCTGTTCACGGTACGTGTGGCGCATTAGGTATTATGTTAGTACCGCTAACAAATGGCGACGCAAGCTTTGTTAATCAGTTAATTGGTCTAGTATGTATTCTTGCCTTTGTATTTGTAGCATCATTTATTGTTTGGACTGTGCTTAACAAAACAATGGGTATACGAGTAACCGAAGAAGAAGAACTAAACGGTATGGATCAACACGATTGTGGTATTGAAGCCTACCCAGAGTTTGTTTCTGTTCGAAATAGCTAATAGTTTATTTAAATAATAGTATGTTTACACAAAGCCCTACTTCGGTAGGGCTTTTTTTGTTTCAGGGAGGGTTAACTTTTCGGATGTTAGGGTATGCCCAATATGCTAAGCTCACACTCGTGAATAACCCTTGGAATAAATTACACTTAAATGGCCGACAATAAAAAAACACCTACCAGTAAACCTGCAACTAAACGTGCAAGTAAATCGTCAAGCACGACAAAAAAAAGCACCTCAAAGGGCAGTAAAAAAACAGTGAAAGCTACTGTTAAACGTTCTTTTATGAGAAAAACATGGTCAGTGTTTTGGAAATTAAGCTTGGCTGTTTTTATTGCAATGGCAATGTACTTCATTTATTTAGATTCAAAAATAACACGTCAATTTGAAGGGAATAAATGGCAGCTCCCTGCGCAAGTGTATGCTCGTTCTATGGCGTTTTATCCGGGGCAATTTTTATCAAGTGAAGAGGTTGTGTTTGAACTTGAGCGTTTAAATTATTCATCTGTTAATAGATTAAGCCGAACAGGGCAATTTGTTAAAACAGCAGATAGCATTAAGATTTATCGTCGTGATTTTGAATTTTATGATGGGCTTGAAGAATCACATATTATTGAACTTCGCTTTGCAGGACAAAAAGTTGCGACTATTAAAGATAAGTTTGGCAGACGTTTAAACACCGCTCGTTTAGAGCCTGTACAAATAGCACGTATTGGTAATGACTCTAAACAAGATAGAGAATTTGTACCACTAGATAAGTTTCCAGCAATGCTAAAAGATACGCTATTGGTCGTTGAAGACCGTGATTTTTACGAACATCATGGTGTATCGGTGTTTTCTATTTTACGCGCGCTTTATTCTAATATTAAAGCGGGGCGCACCGTTCAAGGTGGCAGCACGCTTACTCAGCAATTAGCTAAAAATATTTACCTAACACGCGAGCGTTCTTTAGTACGAAAAATAAATGAGGCCTTTATTGCGCTTATTTTAGATTATCGCTATTCAAAAGATCAGATATTAGAAGCTTACTTAAATGAAGTATACCTAGGTCAGTCATATAACCAAGGTGTGCATGGAATGGGGCTTGCTGCTGATTTTTACTTTTCAAAGCCGGTAGACGAGCTTGAGTACGATCAAATTGCTTTGCTGGTGGCAATGGTTAAAGGTCCATCTTATTACAACCCACGTCGCTATAAAGAGCGTACAATGGAGCGCCGAGACTTAGTGCTTCGCCTTATGGTTGAAAACAAGCTACTTAGTACAAAAGAGTACCGTGCATCGCTTAACCGCCCAATTGATATTGCGCCTATGAAAGCCAGCTTACAAAAATCATACCCTGGGTATTTAGAGCTAGTAAACAGGGAGCTAAATAAATTACTGCCAGATCAGCACACACTTGATGCAGGCGTAAGAGTATTTACTTATTTTGATTTGCAAAAGCAAACTGCAATGGAAGAGTCTGTTGAAAAAAGCTTACCGTACCTAGAAAATCGCCCTAGAACCGAAAATCTAGAAGCGGCCATGATCTCTGTAAATGTAGAAAAGGGCGGTGTATCCGCACTTGTTGCAGGGCGCGATGTTCGTTATTCAGGGTTTAATCGTGTTTTAGATACAAAGCGTAATATCGGCTCGCTGGTAAAACCAGCTGTGTATTTAACCGCCTTGCAATTACCACATTATAATTTAGCTACTTTGCTTGATGACTCGCCAGTACAGGTTACAAATGAGCAGGGAAAAGTGTGGCAACCAGAGAACTTTGATCATCAATACCGTGGTGCAATCCCTCTTTATAAAGCATTTAGTAACAGTATTAATATTCCAGCGGTTAATTTAGGCCTCGATGTAGGTGTTGATAAGGTAGTAAATACACTAAAAGGTTTAGGTGCAACAGGGGCAATAGACGATTACCCATCGTTGCTTTTAGGAGCTGTTGAAATGTCGAGCTTTGAAGTTGCTCAGCTTTATACAACAATTGCTGCAGATGGCGAATATAAAAAGCTCACTGCAATTTCGGCATTAACTGACTCAGTTGGTAAAGTGCTTTATAAACATACAGTAAATGCAGAGCCTCGTTTTGATAAATCTGCAATGTATATGACTAAATACGCAATGAAACGCGTAACGAAAGACGGTACAGCTAAACGATTGAATTTACACTTTCCGTCAATTCAACTAGCTGGTAAAACAGGAACTAGTAACGATTTACGTGATAGTTGGTTCGCAGGCTTTGATCAAAATACAGTGACTGTTGCGTGGCTTGGCCGAGACGACAACAAAAGCACAGGTTTAACAGGCAGCGTAGGCGCATTAGAAGCGTATATTCGTTACTTAAAGCCACTTAACCCACAAGCAATAGCAGATACTCGTCCACCATCAATACGCTGGGCATTTGTAAATGAGCAAACGGGTAAGCAGGCACCACCAGGTTGTGGCAAGGTGATTCAGCTTCCGCTTAGAGCGAGTGAGTTTGAGCCAAGACCACAATGTATTCGTTAATTTGAGATTACTTTAAACAACAAAGCCGCTTATTTAGCGGCTTTGTTGTTTAAAGTATAGTTAGCGTAATTATACCAATCCGTAATAATACTTAATCAATTTGAGGGGTTAAATCTGACGTTAACTACGTTAAAAATTTCTGATATACAACTGCATGGATGCAGGAGGTAGAGCAATGCAGGAGCAATTGCCGAGAACAACTAAATAACGAAATTTTTGCCTTGTTATCGACACGATTTTCTTCCCTCAAAATAGATCACTTAATTAAGCGAATTGGTATTAAGATTTAAAAAACTGCATTGATTTGGTTAAATCATTAGATAAGCGACTTAGCTGCTGTGCATCTTGCAGCGTTGATTGGGCTGATGTTAGCGTTTGATCTGCTAAATTACTCACCTCTTGCGAATCATTCAATGCTTGTGTTGTCGCATTTGACTGCTGTTTAACACGCTCTGCAATAACTTCGCCCTGATGTTTAATATCGCCCATACTTTGCTCTGCGCTTTGTAATACATCATTAGTTTGATTGGCTGCTTTTACTGATTGCTCCATCTTTTGCACGCTTGAACGCATTTTTTGCTGAGTGTCGTCAGATGCTTGTTGTAAGGAGCTAATAATTTGGTGAATTTCTTGAGTTTGTGTTTGGGTACGCTGAGCAAGAGTTCTTACTTCATCAGCTACAACGGCAAAGCCTCGGCCATGCTCGCCAGCTCGTGCAGCTTCAATAGCGGCATTGAGTGCAAGCAAGTTTGTTTGATCTGCTATCTCACTAATGCCTTTACTAACTTTGCTAATTTCTTGGCTATCTTGCGCTAGCTTATCGAGTGCTTGTTGACTCTCTGCAAATTCAATTTGTAGATCTTGCATATATTTAGCAAGCTCCATTGTATTGTCTGAACCTTGTTTTACATGTGCAGCAGCATCTTGCGCGGTAAGCGTTGCTTGATGGGCTGACTCTTCAACGGCAAGTGCGTTTTGAGCCATTTCGCTTAGTGCATTATAAATGGCATTTACTCGAGTTTGCTGTTTTGAAACATCATTGCTTGTTTGGCTACTCGCATGCGATAGCGATTTAGTTGCGCCGCATAGCTCTTCTGTACTTGCTTTAACATCAAATAATAAGTGTGAAAATGCATTAAGTAATGCGTTGTAGCGCGATGCAATAATTCCCATTTCATCATTAGTATTCGAATCTATAGTGGCATTTAAGTCGCCATTCGCGGCTCTATTTGCCGCATCAGCAAAGCGATTAATGGTATCAACAACCGCAAAATAAAAACCAATCATTAAATAAAATGCAAATAACAAACTAATCAATGAAGCGGCTAAAACAAGATTTCGAGTCCACTGTTGAGTTTGCAGTTTTGCTTCAATAAGGCTCTCAAGCGTTGGAATGCTCTTACTAACAAGTTGATTAATACTGCTGTGAACATTGTTTGTTAGCTTATTAAATTCTGCTTGAGTTAATAAAATATCGTCAGGCTCAAGTAGTTTTTCATCTATTGCTTTTTTGAATGCACCAACAGCACTGTGTAAATTAGTTAACGAAGGCATGAGCGCCTTATTTACTGATTTATCTGCATTGGTGGCGACATTAAGTATTTTATCGAGTTGTTTTTCGTACAAAGGAAGTGATTTACTAAAATTTGAAAGCGCTATAAAGGTATCGGGCGTAAAACGATTACTTGCCAAAACAGTGTTTGCGCTTTGCGCTGTCGAGTTTATTTGCATTATAAGTGCAGGAATTGGCGTGACTAAAGAGCGGTTTACATAAGCACTTGCTAATTGACTATCTAAGGCAAGGTTTGACTGAATAGAAACAAGTTCGAGTACTTCATTTTCTTGATCGTCTTTTATATCAAAACCGAGTGAGCGAGCTATTTTTATATTTTGATTTGCTTCCCCCTGCATTTGATTTGAGAGTATTGACCTGTAGCCTTTTAAGCCTTGTTGCTGCATTTTTGAAACAGCGATACTTTCACTTAATAATGAGACTAAAAAAAACAAACTAAGTGCAAGAGGAACGAGTAAAATTCCAAACATTAAGCTGATTTTAGTTTTGTATTTTAAATTTGCCATTAGTTGGATAGCGGGAAAAGAAAATTGGCGTAATCCTGACATAAGGCTCTCTTGTATTTTTGTAATTAGGGTAAAGGTGAATAGACCTTGTTATGCTTAATTATCATTCATTTATAGTACTTTACAAATAAAAAAAGCCCTTTCGGGCTTTTTTCAATCTTTAGTCTTAATTACATACTGTAAAAACAAGCGTTTATAAAATATAAAAAGTAATTTTAACTTAAAGTTTAGCAAACGAGCGTTCTGCTGCCGCTATTGTGTCTTTTACTTCTTGTTCAGTATGCGCAGCACATACAAAACCAGCCTCAAATGCTGATGGAGCAAGGTACACGCCTTCTTCAAGCATAAGGTGGAAAAAACGTTTGAAGCGCTCTAGGTCGCATTCAGTAGCTTGTTTGTATGTCGTTACTTTTTCAGCATCAGTAAAAAAGAATCCATACATGCCGCCAGCATAATTAGTTGTTAATGCAATGCCTGCTTTTTTAGCGCCAGCTTCAAAGCCTTCACAAATTGCTTTTGAAATAGCTTCTAACTTATCGTGTAGACCTGGCTCACATAATAGCTCAAGTGATTTTAAACCTGCAGCCATCGCAATAGGGTTGCCAGAAAGAGTACCCGCTTGGTAAACAGGGCCCACAGGCGCAATGTAATTCATTATTTCGGTTTTACCACCAAATGCGCCAACAGGCATGCCGCCGCCAATGACTTTACCTAAACACGTAAGGTCTGGTTTAATATTGTAATAAGCTTGTGCGCCGCCAAGTGCAACACGAAAGCCCGTCATTACTTCATCAAAAATAAGTACTGATTTATATTCGTCACACACATCACGCAAACCTTCTAAAAAGCCTGGCACTGGTGGAATACAGTTCATGTTACCGGCTACTGGTTCTACAATAATACAGGCAATTTCGTCTGCGTATTTTGCAAAAATGGCTTTTACTTCATCTAGGTTATTAAACGATACCGTAAGTGTATGCTTAGCAAAGTCTTCAGGAATACCAGGAGAATTAGGCACACCCATTGTTAATGCACCAGAGCCTGCTTTAACTAATAACGAGTCAGCATGGCCGTGGTAACAACCTTCAAATTTTAATATTTTATCGCGGCCGGTAAAGCCACGTGCTAAACGAATTGCACTCATCGTTGCTTCAGTGCCTGAGCTAACCATGCGTACTTTTTCGATTGATGGAACCAGCTCTTTTACTTTTTCAGCCATTAATATTTCGGCTTCAGTTGGCGCGCCATAGCTAAGGCCATTTTCTACTGCTTCGTGTACGGCTTGTTTTATTGCAGGGTGGTTATGACCCATGATCATAGGTCCCCAAGAGCCAACATAATCAATATAACGATTACCGTCGGCATCAAATGTAAACGCGCCTTCTGCTTTTGTAATAAATAGCGGCGTACCGCCCACACCATTAAAAGCACGAACTGGCGAGTTTACGCCGCCTGGAATAGAGGCTTGAGCGCGTTCAAATAAGTCTTGGCTAATTGTCATGAAAAATCCTATAAATTGTCACTTAAAGAGGGTTTAGCTGTCGCGTTTACGGCTAAACCAAGGTACGTCTACTTCATACTTATCGACTTTGTTTTCTACGCCGAGTGTCAAAGCAAACAGTGCCATACGAATTAATACGCCATTTTGTACTTGGCGGAATATTGCTAAATTGTCGTTACTGTTCAAGTCGTTATCAAGCTCATTGGCTTCTAAGCGACTATCGCGTGGTAACGGATGCATTAATACAGAGTTAGGTTTGCAATGAGCGCTGTAAATAGATTGGCTAATTCTAAAACCGCCACGATATTTATTTGCTTCTTCTTGTGAAGGAAAACGCTCTTCTTGAATACGTGTTTGGTAAACAATATCGGCTGCTAAATTACCTTCCATCTTGTTTACTAGCTCAATTTTGTGTCCTGCATTTTCTACTGCATCTAAAATGCTCGTTGGCATTTGTAGGCCATCAGGTGCGACCATCGAAAACTTTACGTTTTTATAATGGCACAATAGTTTTGATAGAGAATGCACTGTGCGACCATATTTTAAATCACCCACAAGCGCTATATGCATGCCATCAATATTTTGATCAAAACGCTGTAATTCACGCTCAATGGTTAATAAATCAAGTAATGCCTGGGTCGGGTGCTCATTTGGACCGTCGCCGCCATTAATAACCGGCACAGTACAACCATCAGCAAATTCACTTACTGAGCCTGCGTCAGGATGGCGCATAGCAACAGCATCGGCGTAAGCTGAAATAACGCGCGCAGTATCGTAAAGAGACTCACCTTTAGCAAGCGCTGAGCTTTGCATACCTGTAGTTTCACGTACGCCACCGCCTAGTAAGTTAAAGGCTGTACCAAAGCTAACTCGTGTACGAGTGCTTGGTTCAAAAAACAAATTAGCTAAAATAGCGCCTTTAAGCACCGTTGTTTGCTTTTGCTTTTTAGCATAAGGCTCCATTTTTTTAGCTACTGCAAAAATACGTTCAATGCAGTCTCTGTCTAGCTGATTTACAGACAGTATATGTTCGCCTTGGAAACTTAACATGGGGTAATTCCTAATCAATCAAAAGGGCGCGATAATCCATAAATGGGGCACGCAATCGCGCGTGTTATAACAAGTATTGTAAATTGCGGCGCAGTTTAACATGCGCTACAAAGCTTATAAATTAGGTTTTATTACCGCAAGTGCCACTATGATGAGCAGCGCAATAACAGGGAGCTCATTAAAAATACGGTAGAAGCGGTCTGTTTTAGTGTTTCGGTCATGTTTAAAGTCACTCAATAACTTAAAACAGTAGCCGTGGTATACGTATAAAATAATTACCAGTACAAGTTTGTAATGTAACCACATACTGTATCTAAACCAATCACGACCATATTCAACAATGGTTAATACACCAAATACAGCCGTTAAAACAGCAAATGGGGTTACGAAATAAAGTAGTCTGCGCTCCATAACTTTAAGCATAGAGTTGCATGATCTTTCTTCGCTCATTGCGTGATATACAAATAATCGTGGTAAGTAAAAAATACCGGCAAACCACGCAATCATAAAAAATATGTGCAGTGTTTTATAAATCAATAATACGCTCATAATAATCCTTATTGCTTAAAGTAAGCTGTTACGAATGGTTAAAATATGATGAATTTGATCCCAGCGTAATAGCCCCATAATTTGTTGATTATCTAAAAGGTTATAAACATAAAGTGCGCCACTTCTTTTATCTTTTAGTATATCGAATGCATCGGCTAGGGTGGCTTGGCTGCTGATGCCCTGTAAGCTAATGTAATTTATATTTATTGCTTCGTCAGACATTAGCGTTAAATCGTATTCAGCGAGGCGATAGCCATTTTCTTCGTCAAAAACAATCAAGGGTGTTTGACTATCCATCGCATCAAGCGTGTTCTTTATTTGTTCTTTATCGTCTGAATAAAGCAATTTAAAGTCTTCATCCATATCATCCATTATTCCCACTTTTTGCAGTGCTTCTGTTGCAGGGGACACATGGTACGGCAAACCTTGAAAATCTAATTGCTGTAAAAATATGGAGCGATTTCCAAAAAATTGTAATGCAGTTACATAAGCAGTGGTTATTACTATCATCGCAGGAACAATTATTTCAGGTGATGATGTAAGCTCCATTACTGTTGTTAATGCAGCAAGTGGTGCATGCAGTGTAGCCGCTAATAACCCAGCCATACCCAAAACACCATACGTACCCGCAATATCAGTACCCGGGCTAATGTATTGGGCAAAAAAGGCCATTAATGTCCCAATTAATACGCCAAGCCCAATTACCGGACCAATTAAGCCACCGGGAATACCCAAACCAATAGCAAACAATGTGGCAAGTAGTTTAGCGATTAAAATGGTGGTAAGTAGCTTTACGTTATCAGGGGATTCAACCGCGATAGTAATTGCACTCATACCAGAGCCCATAGCATGAGGAACCGCGTAAGCTATTAAGCTGGCAATACAGCCTGCGATTAGTAAACGAGGAAACATACTTAAAGGTTTAAATGTTTTAATAATTAGCATTAAGTTTTGATTAAAGCTAAATGCTATAGCGCCCAGCGCCATACCGCATAATATTAAATAAGGGTAATGCCAGCCGCTCAATGGCGCTATGGTAATGAGGGCAAGCTCAGAGCCTTCACCAAAAACAAACTGTGTAGCTAATGCACCAGTAACAGCGGCAAGCATGATTGGCACAAATATGTGTACTTTATATTCTCGAAGTACCACTTCCATCACAAAAATAACAGCTGCAAGGGGGGTATTAAATGAAGCCGCTATACCTGCGGCAACCCCACAACCACTTAAAGTACGCATGGCGTTATGCGGTAAATGTAGCTTATCTGCTAAAATACTCGCACCTGTTGCGCCCATATGAACGGAAGGCCCTTCTCGACCGACCGAAAAACCGCTAATGAGTGCAAGTGCGCCACCAACAAATTGATTAACCGTATTGTATAAAGGCATTTGCCCATAATGGCGTTTAATACGATGAATAACAAAAGGAATGCCTAAACGGTAATGTTTAAACCCAGTAAAAGCAGCAAACGTGGCTATTAGTAATGCAGCAATTAAAGGCATGAGTACACGTTCAAGTGTAGGTAGAGTAGTAAAGTCGTCAGGGGTTTCTAAAAATAAACTTTGGAAAAATAAAATAGTTAAGCGAAATAAAATAATAAAAAATGCAGCAATTAGTCCGGCAACTACGCCCAGTAAGCATAATTGTACAGATGTTTTAGGTTTTGCCAGTCGACGTCTGAGTTGCTCAAGCCACATGCATTATTTCCTCGCCGCATTTTTCAGCAGCATTTTAGCAAAAGAGTTTAGCTAAGTCGTTGTGATTTTGAAATTTTTGTAATTTATATTAACAATTTGCAGTAAAGATTAAGACCTATTATTTATAACTAAAATTTTTAACGAACTTATAGTTTACAAGGGTCGCTTTTAGTTTGCTTAAGTATTATTTTAGTGAGCTAACGTTTAGCCACTTTTTTACTTATTTATAGGTATAACTTAGAGTAAAGAGTTGTTTTACTATACTTGATTAAAACACTCGGGTATTAGATAATCACGCCATTGCGATATTGAGGGTTTTAGAATGTCTGAAGAATTACCAATTAAGTTCAGCGATGCAGCTGCTGTTCGCGTTAAACAGTTAATCGACGAAGAAGAAAATCCAGATTTAAAACTGCGTGTTTACGTAACAGGTGGTGGTTGTTCGGGTTTTCAATATGGTTTTACTTTTGATGAAAAAGCGAATCCTGGCGATTTAGAAATTGTAAAAAATGGTGTAACACTCGTTATCGATCCAATGAGCATTCAATATTTGGTTGACGGTGAAGTTGATTACACAGAAGGGTTAGAAGGCGCACGCTTTTTTGTATCTAATCCTAATGCAACAACAACCTGTGGTTGTGGTGCAAGCTTTAGCGTTTAACAGCTAAATGCTAAATAGAATAAAGCCGCTTTTGCGGCTTTTTTAATGCCTACAAATCGGTTGGGGTGTATTCGGTTATTTGCATTATCAATACAAAAAAGCCAAGTACAAAAGCAGAAAACGCTAAAATGTATATGAAGCCTTTTTTGCCTTGCTTAATTGGTACGCCGTTATGGTGCAAAAAAAAGTACCAACTCAGGCACAATACGATAGGTAATAAAAAAAGAAGTCTGAACATTATTCGGCCTTTTTGGTGCTAATTATTGCTTAATCATAAACATATGACGATAAATTGGAACAAAATTGTTATAAATATTCCTTTAAATATTTTATAACTAGAAATAATTTATTAATATTTTTTGAGTACTTAGGTCAGTATTCAGCGTTTATAAATATTCACTCGTGTTCATATTTGTACCGAGTATGTAATTAGTTATTTAACCAAAGTGTTAATAGTATATAATGTATCCAAGAATGAGACGGGCAAAATTTCATTCTCAATAAAAATAAATCTTTACCATATTATTGGCGTAGTGCTTTTAGCTATATTGGTGGAGTGAGTAGCAACACATGCTTTGTTAAGCAATAGCTTGCTATTGAATGTAAGTATGACTACTTACTTGCCTACAGCTATTGATAGAGACTACTGCTTTAATAGGTACGTCAAATCATCTAGTAGGAGATGTAAAATGATGGGCAAAACAGTTTCTTCTGAAGAAAATGCAAAGCTAACAAAGTGGCTTAAAAGTAAACGCCACGAAAAGGGTCATACAATGCGAAGCCTAGCACAAGTGCTTGGAACGCCTCATTCGTTTATCGGCAAGATTGAAAATCAAGAACGCCGTTTAGATGTAATTGAGTTTGTTCGTTATTGTACAGCTCTTGAAGTTGATCCACATGAAGCACTTAGCTTGCTAAAAGTAGATTAACTCAAAAATTGCTTAGTACACTTAAGGGGCACTTATAGTGCTAAGCAATATGTTAATGCAGGGATGCATTAAATATTTTGATGATAATTTCTCTCAAGCTCATACAACTTATGCCTAATCAGATATAAAAATATCAGTGAAGGTAAAACCATTAAGGCTGTTAAAACAAAAAACAGCGACCAATTCCCCATTAACCAATCATCAATGACGACACCACTGTAGCTCGAAAGTAATGTTCGTCCTAAATTTCCTAATGATGCCAGTAATGCATAGTGCGTTGCACTAAATGCTCTATCGCATAACATCGATATAAAGGCGACCATAGCCACTAACGACCATGCTTGCGTAAACCCATCAATAACAATAGCAAAGGCATATAGCCTTAAATCAGGGCCAACTAAAGCGATCCACGAAAAGGCTAAGTTTGAAGCAGCCATTGCAATGCCACTTATAAATAAACCTCTAACAATGCCATATTTTTGATTAAATAAACTACCAATAAAGGTAAATATGATTGTAAGCACCGCCGTACCTACCTTTGAGAATGTTGCTATGTCGCTATTACTAAAACCAATTTCTTTATAAAACACAATCGACATACGCCCTAAAAACGCTTCGCCTATCTTAAATAAGAAAATAAACGCAAGTAATGCCAATGCTGTTTTAACGCCGTTTTTAGTAAAAAAAGCTCTAAAGGGGTCAATAACGGTTACTGCAAGCCAGGCAACCGTTTTGGTAAGTGGCGTTTGTTTTGCTGATGAGAGCTTTTCAAGGTACACACGTTCAAGTTCGGCATGTACTGCTTCGCGGTTAGATTCAGGCTCTTTTGCAAACAGTGCTCCACTCATTAGCAGCAGCATTACAGCAGCTAAAAAGTAATAAATTTGTGGCCAGTCGAGCGAGGGGATATCGGCCATATAAAACGGAATGGCACCTAAAAGCGCATAACCTGTCCACCAACCAGACGTTGCCATAGCTGCAGCTGCTGTTGCTTTGTGCGATTCTTTTTCGCTTAGTGTATCTATTCTAAATGCATCAATTGCAATGTCTTGTGTCGCAGAAGCAATGGCGATTAATAAACAAATTGCAGCAACAATTGCCAGATTAGCTTTTAAATCAAGGCCAGCTAGTAGCAGGGTGCCAATAAAAATAAAGCTTTGGCAAAATAGTATCCAACTGCGGCGTTGGCCTAGCCATTTATATAAAACAGGGAGTTTTGTACGGTCAATGAGTGGCGACCATAAAAAGTTGATACTGTAGGCGCCAAATACAATGCCAAATAGGCCAATCATACTGCGGCTTAGCCCTTCATCCTTTAGCCAAGCCGACATAACAGAGCCAATTAGTACCCACGGAAAACCGCTACTCATACCAAATATAAAAATATGGATTAAGCGTTTGTCTTTAAAGTAAGAAAAATATTCGCTAATAGAGAGTGATTTGCTCATAGGGCCTTCATTGGCTTAGATGCAGAGCAGCTAAGCTGCTCTTAAAAAATTACAGTGGGACTTGCTCAAGCATTTTTATGTTTAAAATAACCACTGGTTTTACAGGTACAAAATCGTAACCAATTTTTTCATTAAAGCCCGTTTCTACAGCCATAATTTTGTCTAGTGTTTCGTAGCCTTCCATCACATTACCAAAAACAGCAAAACCCCAATCTTTACCAGGGTTTAAGTGATCGTTGTTATCCATATTAAAAAAGAACTGACGAGTACCAGAGTGAGGCTCACGGTCCTGATACGCCATAGCAATGCTATACATATCGTTTTTCATACCGTTACCGCTTTCATTAAAAATAGGGTCATTTTCGTGTAGGCCGTCGTAATCTTTATCGTAGCCACCACCTTGAATAACAAAGTCGCGCTCGTTTTCTACATCACGTTCAATACGGTGAAAAACACTACCTTGATAGCTTTTATCTGACACGTAAGTTAAAAAGTTATTGACTGTGATAGGGGCTCTTGAACGATCAAGTTCAACCACTATGCTACCCATAGTCGTTACAATTTCGACGCGTGGAAAAATATTATCCTTTTGCACAAAGCGGCCTTCTTGGGCTGCTAAGCTACTTACACTAAAGAATAGGCCTAAGCAGATTAAAAAAAGTCGTTTCATAGTTAACCTTCTAAAAATTCTATTAATTCAGGGTCAGATACAATGCGGGTAATAATTTGCTCAGTCAACTTATTGAGCTGACCTTCTATTTTTGCTCGCTCGTGACTAAATGGCCCCTCTAAATTAGCACTACCTCTATACACTTTACTAAAGTTACTTGAGGCGCGAATAACTCGCACGCCAAGTTCTATATGGGCTTCACTGGTATGGCTCACTAATTTTTCGGTTACTACCGCTTGTAGTGCATGAATATCTACTTCAAAGCGTACACTTGCCAAATTAGAAATACTGGCGCCATTGCGGCTAAGTGCACTATCTAAAACACTTTTAATAGAGCTAGTAATACCTTGGCTTGCAAAGGTTTTAGTTTTGTCTGACCCAATAAGTTTAAGTGTTGATGTATCACCTCGTAAATCAATTACACTAGTACTTAAGCTACTATTTATAGAGCTTATTTGGCCGCTTTTATAAACAGGGTTAAGTATTACTTGGCTAGGCTGATTTGCACAGCCACCAAGTATTAGTAATACACAACACCCAAGTATAATGTTTGTTAATTTCATTTATAGCATTCCACTATTTTTAGTTGCACTTAGAACGACAAACTTTTTGTTTGACCCTAACAACTTACAGTTTCCGAACATGCGGTTCAATTTATCATGATAATCTAAATGACGATTACCAATAATGCGCAGTTCGCCGCCTTCTTTTAAAGTATCTTTTGCTTGCTTGAACATCTGCCAAGCAATGTGATCGGTAACAGCTTGAGCTTGGTGAAATGGAGGATTACATAGCACCATATCCACACTGTCTCTTTCAAAGCCTGTTAAACAGTCGTTTTCGATGAACTCACAGTTATCAAACTTATCGCCTAGGTTAATCTCTACATTTAACCGAGCCGACTCCACAGCCATGTAAGACTCATCAACAAAGGTAACTGATGCATTAGGGCAGCGAGCCAGCGTCATTAATCCAACAACGCCGTTACCACAGCCTAAATCAATAATGCTTTTAGCTTTTGATGTTTCTGGTAAGTAGTTAAAAAAGAAGCGCGCACCAATATCTAACGAATCACGCGAAAACACATTTGCATGATTTGTTATATTAAACTCAGTACCTTCAAGTTCCCATGTTGTAGGGAAGTCTGCTGCTTTATATCCGCCTTTAGCATTGCTTAATATTAGACGTGATTTTTTAACTGCTAGGCTTGTTGTTGTTTCACCAATAAATTGCTCAAATGATTTTATTGTTGAATTATGAATTTCTTTTGTTTTACCTGCGGCAATTACTGGTGTACCAGGTGCAAGTACTTCACTAAGTTCACTTAATTGGAACTGTAAAAAACCCACATTACGAGGGATTTTAATAAGTACTAAATCTACATCCTCTGGTAATGCCGACAAACTATCTACTTGCGTAAACTCTGCTGTAGGCAGCTTGTTTTCTTGTAAGTTATAAGCCGCAGCTTGGTGGCTAATATAAGAATCATTAACTGAACAAACCGTTAACTTATTAAAATAACAAGCAAGCGCACCAAAGCTATCGTTTAAAATAAGCAATGAGCGACAATCAGGGTGATGTTCGTTAACATAATTGATAAGGTACTCATCTGCCGAATCCCACGCTTGTAAGCTGCGGTTTTTTTGATCCAATGGAAAGCGTTCAAGAGTAAATGTTTTATCGCCTAGCTGGGCTTGCGTCGTCATAATGGTTCGTTGATCAGTAATCTAATGTAGGTAAATTCTAACATGCAACGGCAAAACGCCAACCCCCAACAGTTACCAAATGGCTTTTCTTATCAAAGTAGGGCACTTAGTGCGCAAAAAAGCCTCGATCTATTTTATTATTTGCAAAAAAACCTACGTTGGCAGCAACCCGATGTAACCGTTTACGGCAAAACGGGGCCTATTCCACGACTGCAATGTTTCATGAGTGATTTAAATATTGAATACGGGTATTCAAGTAGTAAGCAAATAGTAGAACCATGGGATGAATTGTTACTTAATATGAGAAAGCGTTTAGAAGCACATTTAAACCAGCCTCTGAACTCATTGCTCGTTAATTATTACCGAGATGGTAATGATACGATGGGATGGCATAGTGATGATGAAATAGAGCTTGGTGATAAACCAACAATTGTGTGTGTATCTTTAGGAGCTGATAGGGTTTTAAAGTTAAAGCACAAGGCAAGCAATAAAGTAACTGACTTAAAATTACAAAGTGGCAGCTGCTTAATAATGAATGGGCATAGCCAACGAGACTACCAACATGCAATACCCAAGCAAACAACACTTGCGCATCCGCGAATAAGTTTAACTTACCGATTTATTAAACACATTAAGCAAAAGCAATTTAGTTAGGCAACCGCTGCGTTAAATTGTTATAGTAAGTGTATAAATTAGCTAATTAAAACGGTCTTTTTATGTCAATGCAGCAGCAGATCCAAGAAAAAATAAGCAACGCCATTGCGTGTAAACATTTAAACGTAATCAATGAAAGTCATATGCACAGTGCTGGCACTGAATCACACTTTAAAGTAGTAGTTGTTAGCGAAGGTTTTGCGGGTAAGCGTTTATTACAACGTCATCGCGAAATTAATGAAATTTTAAAAGATGAGTTAGCAAATCATATTCATGCACTCGCTATTCATACATATACACCAGATGAGTATACAGAGCAGGGCGGCGAAGCGCCTGATTCACCTAATTGTATGGGTGGCTCTAAAATTAGCTAAGTAATGTTTTAGAGTATTTGATGAGTGTTTAACTGATCAGATCAGTGTTTTTAGTATTAGCCTTTAAACTAGCGCTAATTTTTATTGTAAAAGATATAGGATGATCAATGGTCATTAAGCCTAAAATTCGTGGATTTATCTGCACAAACGCACACCCAGCTGGTTGTGCAGAGCATGTTCAAGAACAAATTAACTATGTAAAACAACAAGGGGCATTAAAAAGTGCACCAAAAAATGTATTAGTTATTGGCGCATCAACAGGCTACGGCTTGGCATCGCGCATTACTGCTGCGTTTGGTGGTGGTGCTAAAACATTAGGTATTTTCTTTGAAAAAGAAGGTACCGATCGTAAAACAGGTTCTGCCGGTTGGTACAATACGGCTGCTTTTCAAGAAGCTGCAGACGAAGCAGGTCTTTGGTCTAAAAATATTAATGGCGATGCGTTTTCTAACGAAATCAAGCAAAAAGCAATCGATACTATCAAAACCGATTTAGGTAAAATAGACTGCATTATTTACAGCCTTGCATCGCCTCGTCGTACTGATCCAAACACTGGTGAAGTGTTTTCTTCTACCCTTAAACCAATTGGCAGTGCCGTTACTACTAAAAACCTAAATACATCAAAGCGTGAAATTGATGAAATTACGGTAGAAGCAGCAAACCAAGACGATATCGACAACACTATTAAAGTAATGGGTGGTGAAGATTGGGAAATGTGGATTGACGCTTTAAAAGAAGCCGATGTACTTGCTGATAACTTTAAAACGACTGCTTATACTTATATTGGTAAAGAACTAACATGGCCAATATACGGACACGCTACTATTGGTAAAGCTAAAGAAGATTTAGACCGTGCAACGGCTGCTATTAAAGAATCAACAAAAGATTTAAATGGTGAGGCGTATGTTTCATCACTTAATGCAGTAGTGACACAAGCAAGTTCTGCTATTCCTATTATGCCGTTATATATTTCTGCTTTATTTAAAGTTATGAAAGCAGATGGCACATATGAAGGCACCATTGAGCAAATTCACGCATTATTTAGTGAAAACCTATATGGTGAATCACCTCGCTTTGACGACGGTGGGCATTTATTCCAAAACTATAAAGAGCTAGAAGACGATGTGCAAGCACGCGTTCAAGCTGTATGGGATAGTGTTGATACAAGCAGCATTGATGAGCTAACAGACTATGTTGGTTACCATAATGAGTTTTTACGCTTATTTGGTTTTGGTATAGACGGTGTTGACTACGATCAAGACATAGATTCAGTTAAGCCAATTGCTAATATGATTGACTAACAGAATTTAGATATAAAAAGCCGCAATAGCGGCTTTTTTTGTATTATGCGATTTGTTTAATTTACGATGAAATCAGGAATGATAATTGCTTAGGCTACCACTTTGGTCTACCTTGATTTTTATTTAAATCACTTAACAAAACTAAATAAGTGTTTCTGTCGTATAATTTTCATAAATACACTCGCATAGTCATCTAAAATGATGTTAAAATCTCGACAATATATGATGAGTTTTACTACGTTGCTTGTTTGATATTTCTAGCAAGCTGCTCTTTTGTACCTTGATATAACTTGGAATAACTCAAATGGCGACGTGGTTGATACGATTTTTCAGTTTCTTTCCTTTAATGTAATGCAAGTGCGTATGATCAATATAAAAAAAGGTCTGGATTTACCCTTAGAGGGCGCGCCACAGCAAGTTATACATGACGGTTCTGCTGTCAAACGTGTAGCTGTGCTTGGCGAAGAGTTTATCGGTATGCGTCCAACCATGCATGTTCGTGTGGATGACCAAGTCAAAAAAGGCCAGGTACTTTTTGAAGATAAAAAGAACCCAGGCGTCCTATTTACTGCTCCAGCTTCTGGCACAGTAAAAGAAATAAATCGTGGTGCTAAACGTGTGCTGCAATCTGTTGTTATTGAAGTAGCAGGCAGTGAGCAAATCACCTTTGACTCTTTCAAAGCAGACGAGCTTGCGAGCTTAGAGCGTGAAAAAGCCAAAGAAGTACTTATCCAGTCTGGTCAATGGACAGCACTTCGTGTTCGCCCATTCAGTAAAGTAGCGGCTGTGGATGCAAATCCTAGTTCTATTTTTGTGACCGCAACTGACACAAACCCATTAGCTGCAGATCCTGCAGTGATAATTGCCGAAAATGCGCAAGCATTTGAAGCGGGTCTTGCTGTTATTTCGCGTTTGACCGATGGCAAAGTATTTGTGTGTAAAAAAGCAGGTAGCCAAGTTCCTAGCTCATCTATAGCTCAAGTAGAAGTACATGAGTTTGGTGGTGTGCATCCGGCTGGCCTCGTTGGCACTCATATCCATCATCTTGATGCAGTTTCTGTTAGCAAACAAGTTTGGCATATTGGTTACCAAGACGTTATTGCGTATGGTCACTTATTCCTTACTGGTGAAATTTACACAAATCGTGTTATTTCGCTTGCAGGTCCTCGCGTTAAAAACCCACGTTTAGTGAAAACACAATTAGGTGCTTCATTGGATGATTTAGTAGCTGGTGAGCTAGAAGACGGAGATAACCGCGTTATTTCTGGTTCTGTTTTATCGGGTTCTATTTCAAACGGTGTTCATGCATTCTTAGGTCGTTACCACGTTCAAGTATCTGTTTTACTTGAAGGTCGCGAAAAAGAATTGTTTGGCTGGATTGCACCAGGTAGTGATAAATTCTCTGTAACGCGTACATTCCTTTCTCACCTTGCGCCGAGTCGTTTATTTAAAATGACAACGTCAACAGGTGGTTCAAAACGTGCCATGGTTCCAATTGGTAGCTACGAGCGCGTAATGCCGTTAGATATTTTGCCTACTCTATTGTTACGTGACTTAATTGCACGCGATTTAGACAGTGCAATTTCATTAGGCGCGCTTGAACTTGATGAAGAAGATTTAGCGTTATGTACCTTCGTTTGTCCTGGCAAATACGAGTATGGTTCTATCCTACGCGATTGCTTAACTACGATCGAGAAGGAAGGCTAGAGAGATGGGTTTAAAAAAATATCTAGAAGATATCGAGCCGAATTTTGAAGCCGGTGGTAAATATGAAAAGTTTTATGCACTGTATGAAGCAGCTGCAACTATTTTTTATACACCAGGCTACGTAAATAAAGGCGCGACACACGTACGCGATAACATCGACCTAAAACGCATGATGATTTTAGTGTGGATGGCGACGTTCCCAGCTATGTTTTTTGGTATGTTCAATATCGGTCATCAGGCCGCAGGTGCTTTAGCACAAGGCTTTGAACTAGCAAACACATGGCAAGTTGGTTTGTTCCAGTTATTCGGTGGTGAATTAACCGCTGATGCAGGCTGGGGCGCTAAAATGTTCTATGGAGCATGTTTCTTCCTACCTATCTACGCGGTAACGTTTGCAGTGGGTGGCTTTTGGGAAGTAATATTTGCTTCTGTGCGTAAGCATGAAATTAACGAAGGTTTCTTCGTTACTTCAGTTTTATTTGCACTTATTCTGCCTGCAACAATTCCTTTATGGCAAGTTGCGTTAGGTATTACGTTTGGTGTAGTAATCGCTAAAGAAATCTTTGGTGGTACTGGCCGTAACTTCTTAAACCCTGCTTTAGCCGGCCGTGCGTTTTTATTCTTCGCATACCCAGCTCAAATCTCAGGTGACACAGTATGGACAGCAGTAGATTCTTTCTCTGGTGCAACTATGCTAGGCCAAGCATTTGCTGGCACACTTGATTTTGCAAACATGGAATTATGGTGGAATGCGTTTTACGGTTTCATTCAAGGTTCTGTAGGTGAAACATCTACACTTGCATTGTTAGTAGGTGGTTTATTCTTAATTTATGTTCGCATCGCTTCTTGGCGCATTGTACTAGGTGTATTCCTAGGTATGGTAGCGACTGCATTTTTGTTAAATGCTGTAGGCTCAGAAACTAACCCTGTATTTGCAATGCCTTGGTATTGGCATTTAGTACTTGGTGGCTTTGCGTTTGGTATGTTCTTTATGGCTACTGACCCTGTATCAGCTGCATTTACTGACAAAGGTAAATTAGCATATGGTCTATTAATTGGCTTTATGGTGGTTATGATACGTGTTGTGAATCCTGCTTTCCCAGAAGGTATGATGCTAGCAATCTTATTTGCTAACTTATTTGCTCCACTGTTCGATCACTTTGTAGTGCAGGCTAATATTAAGCGGAGGTTGGCACGTAATGTCTAGTAATAACGAATCAATCGGCAAAACGTTAACAGTTGTTGTCGCACTATGTTTAGTGTGCGCAATCATTGTATCGTTTGCTTCTGTACAGCTTCGTCCTTTACAGCAAGCTAATAAAGAAAAAGATATTCAAAGCAATATCTTGGCTGCTGCGGGTATCGATAAAGTTGAAAATGTTTTAGAAACATTTGATGCAAAAATCGAAGCGCGCGTTGTAAATATGACTACAGGTGAGTTTGTAGATACAGACCCAACAATTTTCGACTTTGAAAAAAGCAAATATGATGCAGCGCTAAGTGTTTCTCTTAAAGAGAAAGGCGTTAAGGATATTGCTGGTATTCAACGTGTGACTAAAGAGTCGCCGGTGTATATCTCTAAGAAAGAAGATGGCTCAGTTGATGCAATCATTCTTCCTATCCAAGGCTACGGCTTATGGGGCTTAATGTACGGTTTTATCTCGCTTGAAAGCGATGGTGAAACAGTTAAGGGCATTATCTTTTACAAGCATAATGAAACCCCTGGCTTAGGTGGCGAAATCCAAAATCCACAATGGACTGCTACATGGGAAGGTAAAGAGCTTCCAATTCAAATTGTTAAAGGTACTGCGGGCAATGATGAGCATAAGATCGATGGTCTTTCAGGTGCTACATTAACGTCTAACGGTGTTGATCATGCAGTTGATTTTTGGACTGGCGAAAATGGCTTTGGCCCTTTCCTTGCGAAAGTACGTAAAGGAGCATTGAAATAATGGCTGATACTAAAGAAATGAAGGCGGTCCTATTTGGTCCGGTTTTAGCTAACAACCCAATCGCACTACAAGTACTTGGTATTTGTTCGGCGCTAGCGGTAACGTCTAGCTTAAAAAATGCATTAATCATGTCAATCGCATTGACACTAGTAACAGCATTTTCGAGCTTCTTTATCTCGCTTATTCGTAACCAGATCCCATCATCTGTACGTATCATCGTACAAATGACAATTATTGCATCATTGGTAATCGTTGTTGACCAAGTATTACAGGCTTTCTCTTACGCTACGGCAAAAGAGCTTTCTGTATTCGTTGGTCTAATCATTACTAACTGTATTGTAATGGGTCGTGCTGAAGCATACGCGATGAAGTCGCCACCAATTATGTCTTTCCTTGACGGTATTGGTAATGGCTTAGGTTACTCTGTAGTACTGCTTACTGTTGGTTTCATTCGTGAGCTATTCGGTAAGGGTTCACTATTCGGTGTTGATATTATCCCATTAGTACAAGATGGCGGTTGGTATCAGCCAATGGGTCTATTGATCTTACCACCGAGTGCATTCTTCATCATTGGTTTATTCATATGGGTACTTCGTACTTATAAGAAAGACCAAGTAGAAGCTAAAGCGTAAGGGGCAAATAGTGGAACATTATATTAGTTTATTTGTAAAAGCCGTTTTTATTGAGAACTTAGCGTTGTCATTCTTCTTAGGCATGTGTACTTTTTTAGCAGTATCTAAAAAAGTAACTACATCAATTGGCCTAGGTATAGCGGTTATAGTTGTATTGGGTATTTCGGTACCTGTTAACAACTTGGTTTATCATGCGGTACTTGCACCAGGTTCACTTACTTGGTTAGGTTACCCAGATGCGGATCTTAGCTTTTTACGTTTCTTAACTTTCATTGGTGTTATTGCAGCACTTGTGCAAATTCTTGAAATGGCATTAGATAAGTTTTTCCCTGCACTATACAACGCGTTAGGTATCTTCTTACCACTTATCACAGTTAACTGTGCAATATTTGGTGCGGTATCATTCATGGTTGAGCGTAACTATAACTTCGGCGAGTCTGTAGTTTATGGTATTGGCGCTGGTGTTGGTTGGGCGCTTGCAATTACATTACTTGCAGGTATCCGTGAGAAACTGAAGTATTCAGACGTGCCAGACGGCTTACGTGGTTTAGGTATTACCTTTATCACTGTTGGTTTAATGGGACTTGGCTTTATGTCATTCTCTGGTATTTCACTGTAAAGGTAGCGAGGATAAATCATGGATTATCAGATTTTCTTAGGCGTTGGTGTTTTCATCGCTATCGTTGTACTACTAGTTTTAGTGATCATTGGTGCTAAATCTCAGTTAGTTGCAAGCGGCGACATCATCATCGGTATTAATGGCGACAAAGATAAAGCCATTACTACATCAGCAGGTAATAAGCTTTTAAGTGCATTATCTGAGTCAGGTATTTTCGTATCATCTGCATGTGGTGGCGGTGGCTCTTGTGGTCAGTGTCGTGTTCACATTAAAGAAGGTGGCGGCGATATCCTGCCAACTGAACTTGATCACATTTCTAAAGGTGAAGCCCGTGAAGGCTGTCGTTTAGCGTGTCAGGTAAATGTTAAAAACGACATGGAAATTGAACTTGAAGAGTCAATTTTCGGTGTTAAAAAATGGGATTGTGAAGTTATCTCTAACGATAACAAAGCAACGTTCATTAAAGAACTTAAACTGCAAATCCCTGGTGATGAGTCAGTGCCTTTCCGTGCGGGTGGTTACATCCAAATTGAAGCGCCACCTCATCATGTTAAATATGCAGATTTTGATGTTCCTGAAGAATATCGTGGCGATTGGAACCATTTTGGTTTCTTCGATCTGGAGTCAAAAGTAGACGAAGAAACAATTCGTGCATACTCAATGGCTAACTACCCAGAAGAAGAAGGCATCATTATGCTTAACGTGCGTATTGCTGCTCCGCCTCCAAGAAACCTAAGCTTGCCATGTGGTAAAATGTCTTCGTACATTTGGTCACTTACAAAAGGCGACAAGGTAACTATTTCAGGTCCATTTGGTGAGTTCTTTGCTAAAGACACAGATGCTGAAATGATCTTTGTTGGCGGTGGTGCTGGTATGGCGCCAATGCGTTCACATATCTTTGACCAACTTAAACGTTTGAACTCTAAACGTAAGATGAGCTTTTGGTATGGTGCACGTTCTGAACGTGAAATGTTCTACGTAGAAGATTTTGACGGCCTAGCCGCTGAAAATCCTAATTTCGTATGGCATACAGCACTTTCAGATCCACAACCTGAAGATAACTGGGAAGGCTATACTGGCTTTATCCATAACGTGTTATTTGAGAACTATCTTAAAGATCACGAAGCGCCGGAAGATTGTGAGTACTACATGTGTGGTCCTCCAATGATGAACGCGGCAGTTATTACTATGCTTAAAGATTTAGGTGTTGAAGACGAAAATATCTTACTAGATGACTTCGGTGGCTAACACTAATACCAAAACAGTTTAGTTTTGGTTAAAATACCAGCCTCGTAGCACTTGTGTTACGAGGCTTTTTTTATTCTTTAATTTTATCAATCTATTAAGTAGAGCTGTTATGAATCGAGTAAGTACTTCACAAGGCATAATGGCCTTTTTACTAATCACACTGACCTTATTACTGTCTGGGTGTGGTGAAAAACCAGAGTCGAAAGAAACCTTTTTAGAAGGTAAGACTATGGGCACCACTTATCATATTAAATATTACGATGAGCAGGGCCAGCTATCTGCCTCACAGTTACAGCTGCAAATAGATGCTGTTTTAAAAGATGTGAATCAGTCTATGTCTACTTATATAGAAGACTCTGAAATAAATACATTTAACAGATTACCAGCAAATCAAGTTATGCCAATTAGCGAAGATTTTAGGGCCGTTATCAGTGAGTCCATCCGCTTAGGTGAGTCAACTAAAACACTCGATGTCACTATGGGGCCTTTAATTGATTTATGGGGCTTTGGTCCTGATAAAAAACCAACAAATCGCCCTAGTGATGAAGAGCTTGCGAGTATGGTCGAAAAAATAGGTATTGATAAACTTATTTTAAATAAGCAAGGCTTGGCTAAAACAGTTAATGGACTAGAGCTTTCTTTTTCGGCAACGGCTAAAGGCTATGGTATTGATAAAGTAGCGCAGTTATTAGAAAGCCACAGTATTACCAATTACATGGTTGAGATTGGTGGAGAGCTGCGTATAGCAGGTGAAAAGCCAAATAATCAGGATTGGAAAATTGCGATAGAGCAACCAGATGCAGCGCCAGGTGAGCGTAAAGTACATCGTGTTTTATCGCCAGGTACAAATGGTATTGCTACGTCGGGTGATTACCGTATTTTTTATAAAATGGATGGCGAGATCTATACTCATTTAATTGATCCCGTAACCGGCATGCCTATTAAGCACGACTTAGTGTCAGTAACAGTGCTTCATCCAAGCGCTATGACAGCAGATGGCTTAGCAACTGCACTTACTGTGATGGGTATGGAGAAAGCGCAAGCCTATGCTCAGCAGCACGATTTACCAGTGTACTTAATAGGTAAATCAAAAGATGGTTTAGTTACTTACTCAAGCCCTGCATTCAAACCTTATTTGTAGTATGGCGCTGGCTTGTTTATTTTCACGTTATTTGGGTATATAATAGCAGTTGCTCAAAAATGTTTGAGTTTAATTAATTGCTGATCAATAGGGGCTAAGCAATGTCACTTTTTCTTCTTACTTTTGGCTTACTAATTTTGATAGTTTCGGCTATGGCCGTTGGTATGATCGTGCAAAAAAAATCTATGGCGAGTAGCTGTGGTGGTTTAGGCTCGGTCGGTATTGATAAAGCCTGTGATTGCGATGATCCATGTGATAAACGCAAAAACCGTTTAGCAAAAGAGCAAGCTTGGAAAGAAAATCAAATTATTTAAGCCCGTCTTAAATATTAAAAAGCGCTTTATAGCGCTTTTTTTGTGCCTGTAAAACTCATCAACTCCTTGGCTTCCAAAGCAATCCAATCTTAATGTATTAGACGAAAGTATATAGTTTAGTTTTTTTCACCTATTAGGTTTATTTTTCTCGTTTGTCAAATTGGAGCTAACACTCTAAAGTTTAACCATAGACAAAGAGCAAGGCTCTCGTCATAAGCTTGAGGCATAAGTTAGCCTCGCTTAAAAGAATCTTTATATTGTGTGTGAAGATGTTGTCAGTGTGAAAGGCAACTCAAGTTCGGTGGTGACTGAGTTTGAGTT